>JBGAWZ010000113.1:0-5847 GCA_044227335.1 Candidatus Zixiibacteriota bacterium
AGCGGGTGCTCCGCCGCTAATTGCCGTGAAGTTGTTTCTGCAGTGTTTTGAGACGTTGGGTTGCGTTTGAGCACGAAAGAATAGCCGACGTAGACTCCGCCGCCGACACCGAATGAAAGGATGGCGGCCAATCCAAGCCATTTCGATATTGTTGCAACATTCAACCAAGGAGGCCGGATACCCACAGATCCCTAGCTTTCTATCCGACAGAAAATCACTCTTGTTCTTAACATTTCGTTTTTTTTTTTTTGTATTTGTCAAGCACTTTTTTCGTCTTCCTATTACATTGAGTACTCTCCCTGCACTGATGGACGGGGGAGGAATCAGTGGGCGGTCGAAATAGTCAGATGATATTGTGGGTTACTGCGTTTATGGATATTGAGGATTTCAGCGTTCTCACCTCTACAGCATTTACTCGCATTGTTAAACTCAAGGCGCTACCTCTGAAGGTATGCGGTAAGCGGCTTTCCATTCTCATTTGGGGGATGCTCATTTCAGGTTTGCCAGCGCAAGATTTGCGAGATTTTGGCCGAGCAACTGCGCACAATCAGGGCAATTTGCAAACTGTGCTGTTTAACAGCGGCGGATTCGGTGATCAGTTCTTGTCTGCAGTGGACCCTATAACCGGCGAGTCGATTTACGGGCTGACTTTTCCTAGATCGTCGGGAATACGTTGGGGGAACATAAATCCAGTCATCGGAGGAATTAAAGGACGAGATACTCTGGCAACGTATCTAGAGCTCTTGCCCGACTTGCCTCCGGACAATGAGTTTCGGTATGAGTCTATCGACGTTGCCAGCTCACTTCACAACTCAGGCGCCCACTCAATCTTTGATATTCTCTGTACGTACAATGACAGCATCACCGATCCTCGTTACCTCCCGGGACATCGCCCGCTGGGGGTTCGTGTGCAACAAAGATCAATGGCATGGGGTGGTCTTGGAACGAGCAATTTCATACTGGTCGACATGGAAATCTCCTCAATGACGGACACGGTGCTTCGCCGAGTATTTTGCGGTTTATTTGGTGGCGGCTCAATACTCAATGGCATCGAATTTCCCAGTAGTCCCCTCACTGTGTTTGGGTCACTACGAACTATTCAATCCGTTGGCACTTGTGACACCGCCGATGAAACGGGCGTCTATTATTGGATGTCCGGAAGCGGCGATCCGGAAAACTACAATTGGACACCCCAGTCAGTACTAGGGGCAATGAGCATAGTGCCGTTGGGGTCCCCGGGCGATTCCCTCAGAGTGAGCTTTAACTGGTTCGCTTCCAATTTGTATGGAGAAATCCACTACGTTTCATCACCGAAAAAAAAATCAGATACCTGGAAATATCGTGGCGATGCCGTCGGTGCTCCTTCGACAGATGCTGATCGCTACTTTCTCCTCAGCAATGGGTATGACCCATACGATCAATGGGAGATGGCGCTCAATCACGAAGATGCCGGCTGGCAACCGCCTCGACCCGAAGCACCCGAAATCGCCGGGGGATCGGATGGATTAATGACTGTTGGCGTCGGTCCATTCGACCTTGGCCCCGGTCAAAAAGTGCATTTTACATATGCCATCGTTGGCGGCGAGAATGTGCATGTCAATCCTACCGACTTTGCAAATTACTGGGATCCGTATCATCCCGAAGTCTATTACAGTAAACTCGATTTCTCTGAGCTGATGACCAACGCCAGAACAGCCAAGTGGGTCTATGATAATCCGGGTGTTGATACTGATGGTGACGGGTTCTTCGGGAAATTCCGAGTGTGTGACGGCGATACCAACTGGTACGAAGGGGACGGGGTCCCTGATTTTAGAGCCGACGTTCCGCCCCCCTCACCGAAGCTGAAAGTCCACCCGTCGCTGAATAGTCTGACCCTGCGTTGGAACGGGTATTACTCCGAGAATGCCATTGATCCCTTTACAAAGATTAAGGATTTCGAGGGGTACCGGGTCTACCTGGGACTGGATGACCGCGAGTCAAGTTTCTCAACCCTGATCTCCTGGGACTACCCGAACTACAACCGGTATTATCTGCGCGAGAAGCCGAATCACACCTTCGTCTGGGAGACCAAGGACCTCCCGTTCACGATTGACTCGTTGCAATCACTCTACGGCTCTGATTTCTATCCCCTGCGATACACCAAAGACAATCCCCTGCATGTTGGCGATACCCAGTACTCGTTTTCGGCGGTCGATTACAATCTGTCGTCACTCATATCAAACGGTGTCCATAAAGTCTACCCTGAAGCGCTCAATCCGGGAACCGACACTACACTCTGGACCGAAGATCAACTGACGACTGAGCATGGCACCCCTCTCCCCAAATACTATGAGTACGAGTACACAATAGACAATCTCTTGCCGACTATTCCGTATTACCTGTCAGTGACCTCGTTCGACTTTGGATTTGCCAAGGGGAATATCCCGGCTAAAGAATCATCCAAGCGCGAAAACCAGACCGTTGCCTATGCCCAGACCTCGGCAGAAACTGTATGGGCCGAGAACCTGAATGTTTATGTCTACCCCAACCCGTACATCTGGCAGAAAGACTACCACTCGTTGGGGTACGAGAACCGTGACAACACCCAAATCCCTAATCGTTCTCACCGGATCAACTTTGGGAATCTACCACCCCGATGCAAGATCTCGATCTTTTCACTCGACGGCGACCTGATCCGGTCATGGGATCACAACCACGACCCAGGCGATCCGCAAGCCATGCATGACGCATGGGATCTGATAACTCGCAACACTATGTTGCCTGTGGCCGGACTCTACTATTGGGTCGTCGAATCCGATGGCCGAACCCAGATCGGAAAGTTTGTGATTGTGATGTAGCAAAAGCGTCAGGTGGGGGCACCTGACGCCACGACGAAAAGCCACTACCTCAGACTGGGCCTGTCGAGGCCTCTCATCATCTTTCAGCAATAACAAGTTTCATTCTGAAACGGCCTTTACAATGGCCGTCTTCCTTTACGCTTTCAACCCCGTCCCTCATCCCAAGGTCTTGTTCTAACCTGCCGATATATCAGGTGATACGGATGATTCGGCCTATGCCAATACACAAAGCGACACGCAACGGCGGATACAGTTTGATCGAACTGATCGTGGTGGTGATAATCATCGGAATTATCGCCGGAGTCGCGGTGCGTTCGTTGCGCGGGGCCAATGATGTCGCCAAAGTTGAACTTACCAAGCAACGCCTTGAAAAAATCGCCAATGCGATCTCTGGTGATCCCATCCTGGTATCGGCCGGCAACCGGACCAGCTACGGGTATGTCGGCGATGTGGGAGCGTTGCCCGCTAATCTCGACGCGCTGGTTACCAATCCGGGTGGGTACTCGACTTGGGAAGGGCCGTATCTGGTGGATGAACTGACTCCCGACGGTTCAAATACGCGATTCAAACAGGATGGTTGGGGGCAGTCGCTTACGTATTCGGCGGGGATCACGGTAACTTCAAGCGGCGGTGGAACCGCGATTGTGCGAACAATCGCGCCGACAAGCGCGGCGCTACTGCTCAATCATCTTAATGTGACTATTACCGATCAGAACCTTGTTCCGCCCGGAACGATATATCGTGATTCGGTCAAAGCGCTCCTAACCGTTCCCAATGGGAGCGGCGGAGTGACTACCAAGGTGAAGTACCCGTCATCCGACGGATATTGTTCTTACGACTCAATTCCAATTGGCGAGCATTTGTTGCGCATTGTGTACACGCCGTATAACGACACTCTGCGGAGAAACGTGTACATCGACCCGGGTTCAACTGCATCAGTCAACATCCAACTCTTCCGAAAAGTCTGGTGAGTTTCCCGTGATGAAAACACAACACGGATTCTCGCTTGTCGAGTTGTTAATACTCATCGTTGTAATCGGAGTAATGGCGGCAATCGCTATGCAGTCGATGACTGTGACGGTCGAAGACACACGGAGATTACAGACCGAGCGAAAATTGGAGGCGGTCGTCGACGCAATTGTCGGAGATCGGGAGAAAATGCAGGACGGCTTCCGATCAGACTTTGGATATGTCGGCGATGTCGGCGCCTTTCCACCAAGTCTCGCGGCGCTGTATACGAATCCGGGGCTGGCGCTCTGGAACGGCCCATACGTTCACGTTGATCACGCCAGCGACACTAGTTCGTTCCGCACCGATGGCTGGGGGCGAGCGTTTTCGTATTCGGGCGGTCTCACCGTCGCTTCGACCGGCAACGGTTCCGCGATCACCAAGAAACTCTGCGATTCGACGGCCGACTATCTGCTCAATACGGTAATTGGTGCGATTCGCGATAAGAATGACTCGACACCCGGTACTATCAAGAAAGATTCAGTCTCTATCCTGGTTGATATCCCTAACGGTGGAAGTGGTATAATCACTCGAACCTATGCGCCGCAGTCATCGGGAGCTTTCTCGATCGACTCGATTCCCGCCGGAAAACGATTCTTTCGCTTTGTCTACAAGCCGGCCAACGACACACTTCGCCGTTACTACACCGTTCTGCCTCGGCACAAAGGTGATCCGCCGCTGATTGCCAAATTTGCCGGGGCCTTTTTCGGCGGGGGCGGCGGAGGCGGATGTGGCGGCACCGATTCTGTTATCTTACGTCCAAACGGAGCCGGAACGACGGCCGAAATCAGCAACCGAACCGGGTGTGCGGCGAATTGGCAGTGTGTAAGCGAAACAGTGACCGACGACGCCACCTCGCAGGCATGGGAAAACAGCAATAGCTGGGTGCTTGATCAATATGCGATAGCCAACCCAGCGGCATCGGCTTGCGCAATAGTATCTGTCACGGTGTATTGCCGGGCACTACGTGACCACACGCAGGGAGACATAAAAGTCGCGGTCCAAAGCGGCGGTTCTGACTTTTATGGCCCCTCAACCCAATTGACTACCTCATGGGCAAACTATTCGAACACGTGGACCACCAATCCGAAGAACGGCTCAGCGTGGACCTGGACTGATATTACAAGTCTACAGGCAGGCGCGCAGATTAGAGGCCAAAACGGCACCAAGTCCGCACGACTGACTCAAGTCTGGGTTGTGGTGAAATACTGATGATCAGGTATAAGCGACAGCCGGGTTTCACGCTAGTAGAGATGACGATCGCTATTGTTATCGCGGGAATTCTTGCAACAGTAGCGCTCAAATCGATGCTCAGTATGTACTCCGGGGTAAAGGTCGAGGATACCAAACAGGAAATGGAATCGCTGGCCTTTGCCATTACCGGAAACCCAAGCGTTACAAACAACGGTCAGCGGGCCGATTTCGGATATGTTGGCGATGTCGGCGCCCTACCGGCCAACCTTGACGCACTCTATTCCAATCCGGGTGGGTTCACTACCTGGAAGGGGCCGTATGTTGCCAACAAGTTTGCCTCACTAACCGATGATTACAAACGCGACGCCTGGGGAAATCTGTATACCTATACCGGCGGCACGACCATTACGTCTTCAAGCGATGGAAACATCATCCGCCAAATTGCGAACTCAAGCGCCGATCTTCTGCAGAACCATCTCACCGGATTGATTGCCGATATCGATGGGACTCCCCCCGGATTGACTTACAAAGACTCGCTCAGCGTAACGGTTGTCCATCCGAATGGAACCGGTGGGCTTCGTTCTCGAACCATCGCCGTCGATGCGTCCGGGTATTTCACATTGGACACAATCCCGATAGGCAATCAGAGCATCACGGTGATTTACAAACCAACCAGCGACACCATCTCGCGAGTTATTGCGATTACACCCGGCTCAACCGCCAACACAACTTTTCGACTGAGCAATGACCTCTGGTACGCGCCGGTCAGTGGTTCCGGCGCGCTGGTCTACGTTGCCAATTCTGACAC
>JBGAWZ010000114.1:0-5832 GCA_044227335.1 Candidatus Zixiibacteriota bacterium
TCAGTTCTCGGCGTTTGGCGAGAAAGTCTTCTTCCCGAATCCCCACGCCTTGCTTTGTTATCTCCGCTTCGACGGCGTCAAAGTCACCAAAGCCGAACCGGTCGGCGTCTGATCACCTGCGCCTTTTTAGGGCGGGTCCGTCTTCGAAACCGCCATCCCCGATGATCCCGAGAAATGGCGATTTCTAAGAAGGAATCACCCTACAAAGAAAAAAGCCCGCCGCAGAGCGACGGGCTATCAATTTCGCTACTATCTCGATGTGTCAGCTTAAGCCGACCATCTTCATAAAGGTCTCGGCACGGGTGTACTCCTCGCGCAACTGCTCACCGTACTTGTCAAGGTCCGGTTCGGTGACGCACATATATTGGAGCAGTACCGGTTCCAGTTTCCCGATCAGGTGACCATCTTGTCTATCGAGGAACACTTTCTTGGCGAGAAAATTGGCAATGTGAATGATATACGGCATGACTTCCTGCGACTCGGACAACTGCGGATGATGGTGATACGTGATCGCATCGCCAAGCGTGTGCGGGAGTTTCCACTGCGCCGACAACAGCGCTCCGATTTGGGTGTGATTGTATCCCAGCACCTGTTCTTCGATTTCAAAGGTCATGTGGGTCTTGTCGGTCGACAGCGCCTTTACCACTCGCTTGTGTTCTTCGGGCAGATAGCACTGAATGATGATCTTGCCGATGTCGTGCAAAAGTCCGCACGAAAAGGCGGCGTCAGGGTCGGCGGTGCCTTTAGCTCGTAGTTGCCTGGCGAGAATACGACTGCACACTGCGACCGCGAGCGAATGGCGCCAGAAGCGTTCCTGAAATTCCTCATCGTTGTTCTGCCCTTTGAACATGTCCAGCACGGAGGCCGACAGGACCAGATTCTTGATCGCTTCCATTCCAACAATGACCACCGCCTGCTTGACCGAATCGATCTCGCGCGACAGGCCGTAGAATGCCGAATTGGTCAGCTTGAGCACTTTGACCGACATCGCCGGATCTTCGGACAAGATCGACGCCACCTGCGTAGCGTTTACTTTGGGGTCTTTGATTACTTTCTGAATCTGATGAAATACAATCGGCGGAGTAGGCAGATTACGGATATTGGAAATTACCTGCTTGGCCTTATTGTCGATCGTGGCGGTCGTGGTCATCGTCTCTCCCTGACTATTCTTCCGCTCGTCCGCGCAGGTCGGCGCCCAGACGTTCGGCAATCATCTTCTTCACATCATCACGGGTGTAGAACCCGCTGTCAATCTTGCGCCGAATCTCATCGATCTTTTCCGCGTGGAGCGCGGTTCCGGCCTGTACTTTCTTGTCGCCGGCTTTCTCCCCGGCCAGCTCCTGATCGGCGCGATCAGCCACCCGTTTTCGCGTGGACACTTGTGCCGGTGGCGTTCCCGGGAGCGGAATTTTTCCGCTTTTGTCTGCTGATCCCATTTCCATACTCACCATTCCTTCCTATAAACGGTGTGTTCTATTTCTATCGGCAGTTCAGGCCGACTTATGAATCCTCACGTTTTGCCGTCCAAAAACTGGGCGGAAGGCTCAGCGGCGCCGAAATACTGCATTATTTTGGCGCTCTGGCGTAAGTCATCGAGTTCGTGTTTGATCCGGGCATGGCGCGCCCGCACAATCTCATCATTGTCATTGATAATCTCGATATTCTTTTTCAACAGCGTGGCGATACTATTGACCAGCTTCTTGATATCGACATTTTCAAGCACCGAAGAAAACCGGACCGGATCGTGTTGCCGGAGGGCAGTGATTTTGTCTTCGGAGTCCTTGATCCGTTTCTGGCACCGTTCGATCTCGGCATACAAATCAAGCAGGTGGTCGTCTTTTTCGTACTTGATGAAATCTCGTTGCTTGTCCAGAAGAATGTACAGCGTCTGATAAAACGAATATTCTTCCTGAAGGAGCGACTGGATTTGCTTGTCGTAGGGCTTGAGATTAAGCGAGTCTACAGCCATGGCTTACCCGACTACTTCCATTCTTGAGTGTGGAATTGCGGAATTCGGCCCGACCGAAACCGGTGTGGACTTTTGCTTGATCCCTTCCCAGGCCTGCCGCAGATTGCGCAGTACTTTCGTGCACTCATCGAATCTGGCGGTATCCTTGGTCGCCTGAACTTCGTGAAGTTTGGTAATGACCCAGATATACAACTTGGCAAGATTGGCGGCCACTTCTCCGCCTTGTTCCATATCAAGCGTGGTATACAGGTGGGTAACCATTCGTTCCGCCCGTTGAATGTTGTTGTACCCGTCGGAGTACTTCTGGTCGGTGTACTTCGTCTTCGCAACTCCGATTTCGGAGAGCGCACCGTCGTATACTTGAAGCACCAAGTCGACCGGAGCTTTTCCTATCGTGTCGACTTCTTTGTATGCTTTCGCGTCAGTGTTCATCGGTGTCCTATTGTCCTTAGTTGGAATTTCGGTTCTGGAGGTAGTTTGCGTTTAATCCGGCCACCGCATTGGTCAACCAGGTGCTCTGCGCATTGAGCTGTCCCAACGCCGTCTCCATAGCGGTGAATTTTTTGGTGAGGTCTTCTTTCCGGAGAACGAGGAAGGCGTCGAAATCGGCGATCCGTTCTTTGATGCCGTTAATCTGCACCTGGTAACTCGAAATACGGCGATCAATAAATCCGTCGGTCGATTTCGTGATCGAGTCGAGCGCCGCTGAAAGCCGCGAGGCAACTCCCTTGGTCACTGAGACGGTGCCATCCTGTCCCGACTTCACATCAAATGTTCCGAGCGAGACCTTAAGCACGAGGCCATCGGTTGTCTTGTTCCCCGACTTACCCGTCAATGTCTGCCCTTTTCCATCAGCTTTTTCGCCGTTGATAGTACCTTGTACATCTATTCCAGCGATACTCTCACCTTGGGCCAATCCAAGAACTGCGTGAGCAGTGTTGGTCACACCTGCGCCCAGATTGATCGTCGATGTCGAGCCATAGAGTGAGTTGGTGAATTCCAGGTGGCCTTCGGTTGCCGAAGAGGTAACCCAACTGACCTTTACACCCATCGCACCGATCTTGGAGTCAGCGTTTATCTTGGATTGAATCTCTTCCACAAGTTCGGCTAGAGAGCCGTAGGTCTTGGCTTCGAGTATCATTTCGTCCGACGAAGTCTCGTTGACACTTAACTTGATTCGGTTATTAGTGGCCGTGAGAATCAGAGGCGTGGACCCCGGGTCTGTGATATTTTTCGCCTGAAATCTTCCCTGAGTAGCCGCGGCAATGATGTCCACGGCATAGTCGATTCCGGCTTTGGTTTTGTCGGTCGACGACACGAACTCGATCTTGTTCGATGATGCCTGTCCGCCGCTGGCAAGCAAATTGATCACCGCATTGGGATCGTTGCGCAGGGCGGTTTCTAGTTTCGACGGATCACTGAATAACAACTTACCGTCCAGACCTGTACGAATTCCCAGTGTGGTCAGTTGCCGATACTTGCTGTCAATACCCGGCACAGTCGAGGTAATGGCCCGCGACAGCGTATCCTGCATCGTGAAGAGGGAGCTTTCACCGAAGAGAATACCTACCGAAGTTGCGTCTTTGTCGTACTTGTTTTGCTTGTCGATGTAGTCTTTGACATCGTTATAGCTTTTGATGAAGGCACTGAGCTTGTCTTTGATTCCGGAGACATTGAAATCGGTCGTCACCGTGACTGGCGAGTCGGAATCGGTCACTTTCTTTAGCGTGAGTTTCACACCCGGAATGGCATCGGTGAGAATATTGGTGGTCGACGTTACAATAATGGGCGAACCAGAGCCGTCGACGCTTCCGATTGTCACCTTCGCGTCCGCGGCGGTCTGCAATGTCGGGGCGAACGTTTGCACCTGAAATGAGTCGCCGCTGACCAGTTTCCCCGATCCGAAACTGAGCTTGAGTCCCTGCGCGCCGGGTACCGCCAAATCAACTTCGGTATCGGCCTGACTAACCACCACCGAACCGGAATTGGTGCCGTCGGTCCAGTTGATCGTGATATTGTCGGTTCCGATTGTCTTTGTGCCTGTCCCCGCCACGGTAAACGTGTAAATTTTGTTTGTAGTCCCGCTGAATGACGAAGTCGGACCGAGTGAAATTTGTGAGGTAGAACTGGAGTTTTTTGAAACCCATTCTGGAGCATCAAAAGTGGGAGTCGAGTAATTCAGATTGGCGCCACCCGTCAAATTGCTCGTGATCTTCAGTGAATTTGCCGCTCCCGGATTGTTGGCTGTCAGAATTAACCGGTACGATTTCGACGAGGAACCGTCGCTCACAATGGACGCGGTTACACCCATATTGGCGCTGTTAATGGCATTTTTCAGGCCGGTAAGAGAGTTGTTTGAAGAATCAACCGTAAATGTGCGCGCCGAGCCGGTGCCGACAGAGATGACTACCGTTCCCGTACCGAGCAATGCCGACGACTGGTCGGCGAATCCCTGACTGGCAATTTGATGATTTCTAGCGAGCGATAAGACTCGAATGTCATACGACCCGGCGACACCCTGTCCCGCTGATGTAGCGGTGAGGACATCTTCGTCAGATACGCTAACTGAAGATGTTTCGTAAGTTGAACGCCGGGTGAGCGACGCGACATCGGACTGAAGAGCCACCAGCTTTGCTTGAAGGGCCTTCAGAGCCGAAACAATGTTAGTCTTCTCTTGCTGTTCGGCTTCAAGAATAACGGCGGGGCGACGCTCCAGCTGGAGCAGTGTTTCTATGATTGTAGTGGTATCAAGACCGGAGACGAGGCCGTTGATGTTCGAGGTTCCTGCCATATCAATCCTATTTTCAATCTGACGTCACTGTCTTCGAAGAAAGGATCGGGGGAGCATTACGCTCCCCCGATTCCCAAGGTACTTCGGTATTACTGGAAGAGGGACAGAACCACCTGACCGAGCTGGTTGGCCTGGGCCAACATAGCAGTACCGGCCTGAACCAGAATCTGGTTCTTGGTGAATTCGGACATCTCTTCGGCCATATCGGTATCCCGAATTTGAGACTCGGAAGCCGTCAGGTTCTGAGCGGCGATCCGGAGGTTACGCAGGTTGGATTCCAGAGTATTCTTCTGGAAGCTTCCGAGCGTGCCACGGGTAGTCGAGATTTCGTTGATGGCGGAATCAATGATTGACTGCGCATCCTGGGCACCCTGGACGGTCGTCACATCGATCTTAGAGAGCGACGTAAACGAGTTGCCCGGGAGGTTTTTGCCCAGCGACGAAGAGCCGATTGACCGGATCGCGATCGAAGCGGTCTGACCAACGTTGGCGCCGATCTGGAAGACCAGCGACTGATCGGTGTTGTTGATCGTCTCGGTGCCGCCCTGCGAGGTCAGTGCATAGTTCATAATGAGAGACTGCGAACGATCGGCGTTAAACACGGTGGCGTTCACACCAGCTGACACGGAAGTAGCCGGGCCGCCGTCCAAACGGACGTCGAACTTGGCCGCCTTGGCGTCGAGCAGGAGGTTACCAACGTTGATACCATTCTGGGCGGTGGCGACGGTCATGTCGATGGAGCCGCGGCCAGAGGCATTGAGAGCCTTGTTCCAGAGAGTGTACGCGCCAGTCGAGGAGTACTTCACTTTGTCGATCGTGTTAGTGTAACCGTCAAACGACACCAACGCATCTGTACCGGAAGTAGCCAACGTATCGTCAGTCAGCTTCAGCACGTTACGGAGGTTGCCGGTACCGGCGGCGCCGGCGTTCAACTTGATCGAGTAGTACGAGCCTTCGTCGGCGGTCGCAAACTGGATCTGGTTGGAGTTGACGAGCGTGGCGCTGACGTTCTGAGTCGTGCCACCGGACACGGTACCGAATCCACCGTTACCGGCGGCGCTGGTACCGAGAG
>JBGAWZ010000115.1:0-6642 GCA_044227335.1 Candidatus Zixiibacteriota bacterium
AAGCACTGCCAGATAGATAATCGAGCCAACGCTCATCGGCGTCCAATGCATGTCTGCGATCGACTCAGTGGTGATCGCGCCACCTAACAAAACCAGGATTCCGAGCAACATCTGCATCGTTGCGGCGGCGACAATATCGACTTTCACTGCATGCCGCTTGTGCAAAACTACACCCGTTGCCGAGGCCAGTGGCGCCAGCACACCGAGCATCGCGCCCACAAACAGGTCGCCGGAAAGCTCCAGCGAATGCCAAGAAATGACCACCACTCCAGCCATGCCTACCGCCATTCCCGGCCAGGCCAATCCCCGCAATCGATCACTGGGTAGCATCCAGTGAGAAATCAGCGCAACAAATATGGGGAACGTGCCGAACAGCACAGCGGTCAGTGACGAACTGATATACTGCTCCGCCAAATAAACCGAGCCGTAGCTCACGCCGTACATCAAGAATCCCGGCCCAGTGTGAACTAACCAATCGGATTTTTGGGCAGAAAGTCGTGTCCCCCGCACCCGCAAAATCACAAACAATATCGCGATTGCCAAAAGGAAACGCACCGAAGCCGACCAAAACGGGGGGGCATCTGAAAGCCCAAGCTTGATTGCCATCCAGGTCGACCCCCAGATCAGGCAGAGGATGATATAGACAAGAACAGTCACAGTTCGCTTTCTCTTTCGCAGGTCGCTCTGATTCCAAGGTATCGCCGGCACATCGGCTGTCCAAGAAAATTAAATACCTGCAAACATTTAGTTGAATCACTTTCGTAAGGGGCATATATAGGCAGGCGTCACCGATGAACTTGAATCACATACCGGCACAAGGAATAGACTAACATGATCAGGGAAACTGAATTTTTTACCACTACCGAACTGGCCCAAAAGCTCAAGATGAACGTTCAGGTGCTCACCAACTCAAATCGCACTGCCCGCGCCAAAAAATTGGCAACCGTCACGGCTCAGGCCGAACAGATCATCGCCGGTCGGGCCGGCCGAAAGGATTTGCTCGACTATATCCTCGCTCAGTTCGAGCCACAGCGAACATATTCAGAAGCCGAGGTCGACCGGATCATCAATCGATTCCACGCCGACTCCCGCCAGATTCGAGTGCAGTTTGTTGATGAGCAGATGATGGAACGGATCAACGGCCAGTATCGCCGTCGTCCCGACTACAAGTTGATCGGATAGCTCTACCCGACTACTACATTTCCTGTCGTGGCTGGGGCGCCGTGGCTGGGTTCCGTCCCAGGATCTGGTTGAGTAATGGATCGCCCAAATTCACGCCATACCGGCTGTATTTGTCCGCCGCCGCACGGATAGCATCAAAGTTCCCCACTTGTCCAAGCGAGGTCACCAGCTTGCGAAACGCATAGGCACTGTTGGGATTCTCCTCAAAAGCCGCGATCAGATCGGCCGTCCCGGACTTGAGGAGCGCCGAATCTTTCGTCCGCTTGAAAATCTCAATCGAAATCATCCCGCGATCCTGCAGGTAATACGTATTTTTTGGATTTGTCCGCAGGTTGGCCGAAAGCGAATCCAACAGGGTTTTGTAAAGCGGCGTGATCTTGGCGGTGTCTCCCTGGGCAGTATAAATCTCCGCCATTTGCAGATACGACTGCCAATACTCCGGATACACCTGCCGCATGTGATCGTTCAATCGCACCGCGCGAGCAGTATCACCGGCCGCCAAAAAGACATCGCAGACTCGCGAAGAAAACATCCCGCTGGCCATAAATAGTCCGGTCGCATTTTCTTCACGGTAGACTTTGGAGTTGTTCAGTTGACCGAACGAATAGACTGTCCGGTAAAGTGAATCGGACCTCTCAAGATCGATTGCGTCAAGAGATGTATCCCGCTGGAGTCGATAGGCAACCCCGGTCTGGATCGTCCGCGCCTGTAATCTCAAAGGAGATTCGGCATACGGCGGCGTACTGAAACAAATCGGGTACTTCCAGCGATTCTCAAGCACAATATCATCCATCATCATATTCGCAATCGTCAGGACCCGATTTTCATATCCCACCGGCACCAGATACGCCGTCCGTCCTCGTGCCCGGTCGACAAATCTCTCTGCCGGTCGCGAGTACTCTTCGCCGTTTTGCTCCATAAACACGGTGTGGCGGATCTGCTCGCGGGTGAGAGAAATTGGCACGTTATACGTGTACTTCATCTGCTCGACATACCAGTCGGTGTTGAGTAGCGACAAATTGACTACCCGGACATCTTTGCGATAATTGTAGGCCTCCTGCAGTGCCCAGACCGGGAAAGTATCATTGTCCCCCGAAGTAAACAGAATGGCGTCTTTATCGCATGAGTCCAAAAGATTCTTGGCATAGGTGTACGCCAGCGTGTTGTCGTGACGATTGTTCTCGTTCCAGTTGTCGGCCAGCGCAATCGACGGCAGTATTGCCAGCGCCAGACCGGCATAGGCGATCCGCTTTTTCAAATCGGAATCACGGCCCAACCATTCGGATAGCCATGCGAGAGCCCCGGAAATCCCGAGTCCAATGGCTATTCCAAACACCACAAAGGCCGGAGTGAAGAAGTAGTCGCGATCACGAACCTCAAGGTAGGCGTCGCCGGTATCAAAGTCATACTTGGTGCCGTCGGCGAAGTTCATGTAGAGTACCAGCCCGGCTGAACTGATCAGAAACAGCGTTAAGAGCGGCAGACCAATTTCCATTTTGCGTCGCGCCGCCAGGCCCATTCCGAGTAATCCAAGGGCAAGAAAGGGCGCGAATTTCCATCCGGCCCCCGAATACTGTTCTTCAAAGTACGACCAAAATCCCATATGCGCATGCCGGCCGAACTGATTTTGCCACTCACCGCGACGATGAAACATCCGGTCGACCATCGACACCTGCCCGTACTGCTTGCGATCCAGCGCGTAGACAAACTGACGGTAACCGCGCGAGGTCATGTTCTCGTCGATCCGGGGATTCTGCGACGAACGAATCGGCATGTACAAGTGGACCGAAAAACCGATCACGGCCATGAGGATGATTGCGACACCGGAACGCCACTCGAATTGAAACTTTCCTGAGCGCGACAGGTACCCGAACAACAAGAGTAATCCGGTCCCGATCGGCAGGGCCAGCGTAATAAACTCGGAAAACCCGACCATTACCGAACAAATCGAAACAATCGCAATCGCTCTCCCCCAGTTTATCGACCTGTATATCAGCACAAGCGCGGCGATAGCAAGTACAAGCGAGACCAAATAGAATCCTTTGACTCCCGGTTGGGTGTTGGAAAAGAGAAAGATCAACAGCAGTTCGGCGATCATGAACAAGCAGACCACCATCCAGTCGCGGGGGGGAGCGTCGTCGTTGAGCATGAAGACCAGTGCGCAGGTCGGAACGACCAGAAAGACTGTCATATGAATGCCGACTCCGAGCATCGCCAGATACATCGCCAGAATCATATACTTGACTCTGTTTTGGCTCCCCCGCTCTTCGTAGTATTTCAGCGCTAAGAGAAGAATCAGCATCGAGAGCGCCATAGCAATACCGTACACTTCGGCCTCGACTGAGTTGCTCCAATTGGTAGCGCCAAAGGCGACAAAAAATCCGCCGGCAACTGCGCCCGCAAGAGTAATCAGGCGGCTGGCAAACTCCTCCGGCTCGGCAAAGAAGTAGCGGATGATTCGCCAGGCAATCAGGTAAGCCAGCATGGCGGTAGTAGCTGAAGAAATGATCGAGATGAGATTAATACGAAACGAAATATCGTCGGCGATCGGCAGAATCGAAAAAATACGCCCAATCAACATAAAGAGCGGTGTCCCCGGCGGATGCGGAATTCCCAGAGTCGCCGAGGCCGCCACAAATTCACCACAGTCCCAAAAGGGGATCGAGCGCTGGACTGTTAACCAGTAGACAATCAACGACCCCAGCCAGACAAAAATCGCCCCGCCCCAGTAGATCCGGTCATCCGGCCGTTGTGCCATGATATGAAAGTCTCCTCTAAACCTTGGAAGTCGTTTGCCGATAATATTATAGGGTCTCAGCGCACGCGGGCTGAACGATACCGAATATCGTCGCCTATGTCAAAGTGAAATTCGGGCGCGGGGAATCCTGAAAATTTCGGAGGCAACCATGTATCTTTGGTGTTCAATTCTGTTTTGTCTGGGAATCGCGGCGTTTCTTGACACGATCTTCAACATGGGCGAGATCTTTCGCACTATTAACTCGATCCTCTTCATGTTGATCTCGATGGGTCTTCTGGTTCGCACCACCGCCAAGCGCAAAGAACACAAGTTCGAAAGTGTGCAGGCGAGGATTTTCGATCTGGAACGTCAGATTTCCGAGATGAAATCGACTCAAAAGGCGCTTTCGGACTACTAACCGATCCGTCCTTCTTCTTCGAGCGCCCGTAACTTTGTACGGGCATCGGAAACAAACGGCGAGTTCGGGTACTTCTCCAGAAGTTCGCGGTAAATGAGCCGGGCCTTGTCCCGTTCCCCCGGCCGGTCTATAATCAGGTCGGCTTTCAGCTTAAGCCCATACGGCCGGTAGAATGATTCAGCAAAGTTTTCGGTGAGATGATCCAGCGCTTTCAGGGTCGCGGTCGTGTCGCTTTGTTCAAGCTCCAAATGGGCCAGTCGATAGAGCGCGACATCGGCCAATTTCTGATCTGTCGCATCAATTAATTCACCCAGCGCTTGGCGGGCCGAATCGGGTAATCGTCGCAGATCGCATTCGACACCTCTTGCATAGATCGCCAGTAGAGTCGTATCCGGCAAAACCTGATCCATATCGATGATCAGTTGCATGGCGTCGTTGACATATAGCCCGCGCGCGTGATCGACAATCAGCTTTTTGAGCGCCGCTTTGGAGGAGTCAAATTTGTGCTCGAATAAATCGAGTATGGCCAGGTGATACTCGGCCTCTTCCATGATGTCATCGGAAAATCTCTGCTCGATGACTCGATAGAGCGCAGTTCTGGCGGAGGGAAAGTCGCCTTTGCGAATATCGCACATCGGGGCAAGTCGCACTGCTTTCAGATAGGCCAACCCACGTCCGGGTTGCGCTTTCACACTGTCGAAGTACGCCCTCGCGCTGGTTGGATCATTTATTTGATCGAGATACAGGACCGCGATCCCACAATAGGCATCGGATAAATCGACCGGCGTAGCCGCGTTAGCGGCAATCTCGCGGTAGGCCGACAGGGCCTCTTCGTGCCGACCGACACTCGCAAGCGCATCGGCCCGATCAAACCGCAATTCGGTCATGTACGATCCGGTCTTATAGTGAGCCAAGACATAATCGGCGCCTTTGACCACCTGTTCATAGGCTTGCCGGTCGAAGCATTGGCGAACAAAGTCGGCCAACGGCCGGCCTTCGCCCTTTTGAATCGTGTCCTGCCGAATCGCGAAAGTCAGTGCCCGGTCGTATTGACCCGCCTTGATCGCGTGAGTCATCAGAAGTCGAAGAGCCCTTCCGCTATTGACCTCGCTTGAAATAGAGTTCAGTACTTTTTCGACTTCGGTGGTGGCCTCGGGATAGGCCAGAAGACTCAGCAGTTGCGCCTCGGCATCTCCTGCCGCATACCCGGTGTCGGTAGCAAGCACAGTGAACAGTTCCTGGGCCGCGTCGGCAAAGCGGCGTTCCATCTGCAATAGCTGACCGCGCTGAAGCCCGAACGCTCGAGTGTTGCCTGATCGAACTCGCGCCGAATCTACAATTTCAAGCGCACCTCTATGAGCGCCGAACGCCATCATACTCTGCAAGATTGCGTAATACCGTCCCGAATCAGAGGGCGGCGTCATGGCAAAAGTTTCTTTGTAGGCACGCACGGCCGAATCGATCAGATTCTCTTTAGCCAGTGATTCGGCCAGATACAGCCGCCAGTTGTAGTTGCCGAGGTCGCGTTCGACTAAACGGCGCGCCAACAGTTCGGCTTTCCCCCAATTGCGAGTGTCTTCGTAACAATTGCGAAGGAGATTGACCACCAGCTGGTCGTCGGCGCGCGACTCGTACATCACTTCGAGCATCGCAATTGCGCCGTCGACGTTTTTCGATTTTATCAATTGCCGTACGGCTGTGATTTTGTCTTCATAGGTCGCGTCGGCCGGTTGTTCGGCCGAAACTGCCTGCGCCAGACAAACGATCGCGAGACAACTGAAAATGAAGCGAACGAATCGAATCTGCATCTCCCCTGCTACTTATTCTGCGTCGCACCGGCCGCAGGTTCGCTCACGGGAACCGAACCAGACTGCGACGATTCAGATTTTAGGAGTGCCCGGAAATACGCTTTGATTTGTTCTTCGTATTGCGGCGGGTAATCCTTGCCCAGAAATTCGCGCAAACGATCTTCTATCGGAGTGCGGTCGTCGAACAGCCCGGCCGGAATTCCCTGTGGAATCATGATTGCGTTGGTTGTCGCGGTGGTTGACTTGCGTTCGTCGGTGAAGTCTTTGCGCTGAAGCGACCGGGTCGCTTCGAGCATTCGCGAGAAAATCTTGAGTTGCCGCTCGGTGGTCTGCGGTCCGGCTTCGCCGGAGGACAATTCTTCTTCCACTTTCTTCATCTCACCGGCGATATCGGAAAGGCGCCCCATGATCTGGCGCGAACCCCCGAATTCTTTTTCGAGCTCTTCCATCGATTTGCGAATCGACCCCTGCTCAGCGGCCAGGCGGGCCAGTCCCTC
>JBGAWZ010000116.1:0-8735 GCA_044227335.1 Candidatus Zixiibacteriota bacterium
ATCGGTGTCGGGGGCGACTGTTGGCGAAATGTGCGGATATTTCTTGCGCCTGAGAAGGACGATTGGTCGAGTGGGGCCAATGAGAATGCCGGTTTCTTTCATCGTGATGTCGCAGTGACGGAGCGCGGCTTGAAGGTCCGCGACCATGACAGCAAACGGCTTGTGTGGGCGATGCTTGCGCATTCTGAGTTCGGCTATCGCCGCCGAATTGGTCGCGTCGCAGGCGAGGTGAAATCCCCCAAGGCTCTTTAGGGCAACGATTTTTCCCGCGCGTAGAGCCGCCTGCGTCGTGGCGACAACATCGTCGGAAGCGAATTCAATTGTGCCGTCGTGGAGCCAGAGTTTTGGCCCGCAAACAGGGCAGGCGTTGGGCTGAGCGTGGAATCGCCGGTTGAGCGGATCAGAGTACTCCGACGCGCACTGGGGGCACATCCGAAATTTATGCATCGTGGTGAGAGGACGATCATATGGAAGTCCGGAGGTGATTGTAAAGCGCGGGCCACAATTGGTGCAGTTGATGAAGGGGTAGCGATAGCGTCGGTCGCTTTGATCGCGCAATTCGCGGAGGCAATCGTCGCACACCGCGACATCGGGAGGGATGACTGGCGCTGATGAGCCAAGCTGATGACTCGGTTTTATGACAAAGGGTGAGGGTTCCGCAACCGCGATCAGTGCCGAGTCAATCTTGGTGACCTTGGAAAGAGGTGGGTGATCAGAGGACAATAAGCGAGTGAAACTGGCGATAGTCTCGGCCGGTCCTTGAAGCTCTATGACAACTCCCTCAGAATCATTGGTCACCCAACCCGACAATCCGAGTTGCGTGGCAAGTCTGTATGCAAACGGGCGGAATCCGACACCTTGCACAGTCCCGCGCACCGAGATTCTGCGGCGTTCGCACGCGCTAGCGCTGTCGGATTGTTCCCTGTTTGCGGTGTTCACTTGGCGTCACTCTTTCGAATCGCTATCTCGGCGATTAACCACTGGTACCACACATCGAGTCCGATCCCGCTACGACACGAGAGTTCGAAGATCTTCAGTCCGGAGTTGATGCGAAGGGCGTTTTCTCTAACTCGTTCAATTGAAAAATCCGACATGCCCAGCAAATCGATCTTGTTGATGACCATCACCGATGAACGCCGGAACATCCCCGGGTACTTGAGCGGCTTGTCGTCCCCTTCGGTCGTGCTGATGATCACCACTTTCATCGCCTCGCCAAGATCGTAGCTCGATGGACAAACGAGGTTGCCAACATTTTCTATAATCAAAAGATCCAACCGGCTCAGGTCGAGGGTATCGACTTCCCGGCTGATCATGCGGGCATCGAGGTGACACGCCCCGCCGGTGACGATCGGACGGGAAATCTCTGCTCCGGCAGTGCGAAGCCGATTGGCGTCATTTTCTGTCTGTACGTCGCCCGCTATCAGGGCCATGGGTAATGCGGCCCCCAATTTGCGAATCGTTCGTTCGAGTAGCGAAGTTTTCCCGGATCCAGGGGAACTGACCAGATTGAGGACAAGCAGACGGTTCCGCTCAAATCGTTCACGAAGCTCGGCGGCCAAACGGTCGTGTTCAGATAGTATCTTTTTCTCTACAGTTACTTTGTCGTTCATTGTGATTCCTGCGAACAATGCGGTGGTGGAATTCTGCCCTGCTCGTGATTGTCCGAGTCATTCTCAATTTGGACCCAGGCCAAATCAAGTTCCATACCGGTTTCCATTTCAATATTGCCGCTTCGGCAGTCAGCGCATCTGAAAAGTAAGTTCTCAATCGAAGTGCGTTGCCCGCAGTCGCGGCAGACTGCAGTGACAGGTACTCTTTCTATCTCGATGGTCGATCCATCCAACACTGTGCCCTTGCGACTCACTTCATAGCCAAAAGTGAGAGCGTCGGGTGATAGATCAGTCATCATCCCGACCCGCACGCCGATGGCGCTGACTTTGTTGCAGTTGGGATGATGTCGCTCTAAGTAGTCCATGACCGAGGCCACAATATTCTGAGCAATGGATAGTTCGTGCATATGTGTTCACCGAGCGAATTGACAAGAGAGTTCATCTACGATCTGATCGATCGCGCCGGCTACGCCGGGGGATAACTCAGTGCCGAACTGGAATGATTTCCCCTCTATACCGTAGACTTTGCACGAGGAAGGGAGCGTTCCGAGTGCACGAGCCATTTCAAGCGCCTCAACGACGCCAAAGGCGTGACTTGAGCCGGGGAGAGTTTCGCGGGGGATAGATTGCGATCTGATATCGAACCGATGGATGAATCCCGGCTTCCGGCCGGACGAAACTGCGTCGATGATAAGTACTTCTTCTCGACCGCGCATGAGTTCCAACAGATCGGCGCCTTCACCCGACGATTCCACAATTTCAACAGAGAGCTGATCATGTGTAAGTAAGCGCCGTGCGGCCAGAATGCCGGCCGAATCATCCTGTCGATACAGATTTCCGACACCGATAATTGCCCGCCGTGCGCTTGCCATAGCTATTCACTCCCGTTCCACAGTCAATTTCAGATAATGGCAGGAACAAGAAATGCACGGATCATAGTTGCGCACTGCTTGTTCACATTGCCAGGTGAGTTCCTCCGGCGATAAGTGAATGCGCGGAGGAATGAAATGACGCAGATCGTTTTCGATAGTCTTTTGGTTTTGCGAAGTGGGAGGGACGATTTTCGCCTCTTGAACCAGGCCTTGATCATCGGTTTTGTACCGGTGGTACAAGAGCCCACGGGGGGCCTCGGTGGCCGCGTGTCCCACTCCCGATTTGGGGGGGCACTCAACAGCCGGGAACTCCGGCATTTCATACTGATTGATTATTCTCAAGGCTTCGTCGCAGGCATACACTGTCTCAATCGCCCGTACCATGATACTCCTGAATGGATTTTTGCAGGGTGTTGATAGTCGGATGTGCGACGCAACCTGTTTGGCAAGCGGTGACAACTGGTCATAGCAGAGCGCATAGCGGGCCATTGGTCCGGTGAAGTACGCCCCTCGGAAACTCGTATTCCTGTTCGAACTCAGGAAATGTGAACGTGGCGACCAGCGTTGCTGTCTCACTGGCGGCATCGCGCGCCCATTTCAGGTCGTCGACCAAGGCCTTGAGTTGTGAACGAGTTGGCACTCGGTAGAATCCGCCAACCCGGACATTTACCGGGTGGATTTCTCTTCCGCCGAGTAGGCGAACCAAATCATTCCCGGTCTTTTTCAGCCGCAAGCCACGCTGCACTGCTTCAGGGTGATCTTTGGCCAATCGAATGGCATCTTCATATCCCAGAAAGTCAGGGGCGTGGAGCAAGTAGATGTGCAAGGCATGACTTTCTATCCACTCGCCGCAGTAAATGAGCCGGCGAAGGGCGCGCAATTGGCCATCGACCGTCACCCCAAGCGCTGACTCAAGCGCATGCACCGAACTCATCTGGTAGGCGATCGGGCAAATGCCGCAGATGCGGGCAGTGATATCGGGAACTTCGCTGAAATGTCTTCCGCGCAGGAAAGCCTCGAAAAAGCGCGGCGGCTCGAAGATTTCGAACTTTACATCGGCCACGTCATTCCCTTTGAGTTTGACATGGATCGACCCCTCGCCTTCCACCCGGGCCAGCCCGTGAACCTTGATCGATTTACCTTTCATGGGCTTCACTCTCCCTGCGGAAGACATCGTTGTATCCATTGATTTGGCGGAACAGGCGAACCAGCTCCGAATCTTTCATTCCATTGAGTTCAAATTGATATGCCAGTGACGGCGTGTTGGCAGATTCTTTCGGACCAAAGCACCCGTAGCATCCGCGGTGATACCCGGGGCAAATTGCGCCACAACCGGAATGGGTCACCGGTCCCAGGCAGGGCGTGCCGTGTGCGACCATCACGCACACATGGCCGGCAATCTTACAATCAAGACAGACTGCGTGAGCTGGAATATTCGGTTTACGGCCGTGCAGGAGCGCAGTCAGAACCTCGATCAACTGCTCTTTGCTGATCGGGCAACCGTTCAACTCCAGGTCGACTTTCACATGGTCGCGAATAGGTGTGGATTTGGAAAGAGTATCGATATACTCCGGCGAGGCGTAGACAATTCGCGTGAAGTCCTTCACATCTTTGAAATTGCGCAACGCTTGAATGCCGCCAGCAGTTGCGCAAGCGCCGATCGCGATGAGAACCTTTGATGCTTTCCGCACTTTTTGAATGCGTGCGTCGTCGGCCGGAGTAGTGATGGAACCTTCGACCAGCGAGATATCGTACGGCCCGGGGAGCACCGCGCGGGTGGCTTCGGGGAAGTAGGCAATCTCTACTGCCCCGGCGACGGCAAGTAGTGCGTCTTCGCAGTCCAACAGGGAGAGCTGGCAACCGTCGCAGGAGGCGAATTTCCATACAGCCAATTTCGGTTTCCGATGTGCCGCCATTTTTAGAGCTCCCTTTGCAACATAATGTCTTTGATCTTGTCGTAGCGGAAGACTGGCCCGTCTTTACAGATAAACAGCTTTCCGCACTGGCAGAAACCGCACAAGCCGATACCGCATTTCATATGGCGTTCCATCGACAAGTAGATTTTGTCAGGCCAGACACCCCGCTTGACCAGTTCCAGAGCCATGTAACGCATCATAATCTCCGGTCCGCAGATGATTCCCAGCGTGTGCATCGGATCGAAATGAATACGCGAGGCGAGTGTGGTGACGACTCCAACATTTCCCCGCCACCCGGCTGTCGCGCGATCTACCGTAACATGCACTTCCATATCGAAGCGTGAGCGCCAGCGTTCCAGTTCCTGGCGATAGACAATGTCTTCGGGAGATCGCGTTCCGTAGAGCAAGATCACCTTTCCGTAGCGAGCGCGTTCGGCCAAAAGTTTGTAAATAACCGGACGAACCGGCGGTAAACCAATGCCGCCTGCCACAATCACCACATCGCGTTGCTCGGCTTTTTCAACAGGCCATGGCACGCCGTATGGCCCTCGCACGCCGATGATATCACCCGCGTGCAAAGTCTGCAGAACATTGGTGACACTTCCAACCGCACGAATAGTGTGGATGAGGGGGAGGCCGGTTGATGAATCGCCGGCAATTGAGATCGGGACTTCACCGATTCCGAACAGATAGAGCATATTGAACTGGCCCGGCTGGAACGAAAAGGTCAGCGATTCGTCGACCGGGCGAAGTTCAAATGTGAAAATGTCGCGGGTCTCCTTGCGAAATTTCTCGATCCGAAATAGAATCGGTAGCATCGGATCGGCCCGTTTGTGATCTATTTGTTCAAGGGCGATTGGCATACAAATCCAGAAGTTGCATGCGAGACGACTCAATGCGCTGTTCCATGACGCCGACAAACCGCTTATACAGTTCAAGCGCCAGTTCATGATCCTGCTCGCATTTGTTTCGAAGACAGATACCGTCGAGAGCAATGGCCCGCGTTACTTCAAGTGAACGGGCGTCGAAATGTCCGATATATGGTGCAAAGAGCCAGGACCAACCGACTACTTCGCCCTCGCCGACGGTCTGAATCGTGATCGGCCCGCTCGACGGATTGAAGATCTCGATTGCGACTTTGCCGTGACGGATAATCCAGAATTTTTCTGCCTTGTCGCCTTCACGGTCCAGATATTCGCCGGCTCCGAATCTGACATTCGAGGCGCATCCAACCAGAAGTTGCACATGCTCGGGCTTCATCCCCAGACAGAAGGGGTGTTCCCTCAGATACGGTTCCAATGTCTCAGTCATCTTGTGATCTCCTCAGCCACCCGTTTATCCCGTGCATGCGACTGCCGAATAGCAGTCGCCTCTTCGACAATATTGATCCCGACCGGACACCAGGTGATGCACCGGCCACATCCGACACAACCCGAAGATCCATACTGATCGTGCCATCCTGAGAGTTTATGGGTAATCCAGTGACGATAGCGCGAAGCCCCCGACTGGCGGACATGCCCGCCGTGCAAGTAGGTGAACTCGCGAGTGAAACACGATGTCCACTTCCGCACCCGTTCCGCGTGGTGCAGAGAAAGGTCGGCAGTATCCTCGACGGTAGAGCAAAAACAGGTCGGGCAGACGGAAGTGCAGTTTCCACAGCTGAGACACCGCGACTCAACGTCTTTCCAGTGCACATGATCGTGACTGGCCGCCAGTGTTTCCTTGAGGCCGGTCGTTTCCAGATGTTGTCCCATCTGGCGCGACGCATTCTCTATGAGCTGTTTCTCTTTTTCCAATTCTATCGTAGATACGTCGCGTCCAGCTAGTGACGTAAGCACGGTCTTCCCTCTGTCACTGCCGCTTCTCGCCACATAGATGATATGTCCTTCGGACTCGATTTCGGTCAAAACAATGTCAAATCCGACTCTTGTTTGAGGGCCGGTTTGCATTGAGGAACAAAAGCAGTTACTACCGGGGCGAAGACAGTTCACGGCCACAATGAATGCCCCGGTGCGTTGGGCGAGGTAACGCGGGTCGCAAAATTCCCCGCCTGAAAAAACCCGGTCCTGAGCCAGCATGGCGGCGATTTCACAGGGGCGGGATCCAATGACTGCCAGCGGTTGGTGAGTCGATTCCATTTCGCGAAAGTGCAATTGGCCGTTGCTTTGATCGGCAGACCAAAGCGTAGTTTGCGGCTTGTGAAAGAGAGTTTTCAGGGATTGGTGGCCGACTACCTGATCGAAGAGCAGAGGGGAATCAGACTTGGTGAGGCGATAGTGTCCCGGTGACTGCCGGTCGCTCCACCCCCGGGGGAGATCGTCGGCCGAATTGATTTCATCGTAAACAACGGCAGAACTCTGCACGACTGTGCCGATTGTCCTAAATCCATCTTGTTTCAGCTTCGCGATTAGGCCATTTAGTCGGGCGAAATCAAGGACCTGCGCCTGCATGTAGTTTATCCTTCTTTCTTATTGCAGACAAAAAACACTACATTTATGGTACAAAAGAGTTATCGGCAGGTCAATGAAAATCCCGCGTCATATGTGACTATTTTCACATGCTTGGAAGTTAAGTATTATCGGAAAGAAAGAGGGCGCACTCTACCGAAAGGCGAGAATCCCAGATAACTATATGCATAACAGTCGCTTGGCGATTTCGATTGTAGTAAAGGGGACTTGTATTATCAGATTTCGATCTGGTGTGCTACCAAAACATATATGCATTTTGGGCAGTGCCGTTCACTTGTTCTCTGGAGAAAGCCCCAACGATTTACAGTTTGATTTTGATCGCGATGAGCGACGCTACGACGTCGCTCAGTGTGTTCCATATCCGTGCGGCTACGGCCACTCCGACCGAGGCTGGACCGATGAATGGAGCCAGAGTGGCGGACATCACTAGTTCACGTGCACCAATTCCACCCGGCGCAAAAATCATGAAATACCCCGCCTGATAAGCAGTGACAAAAGCGCCGATTGCCGGACCGGGGCCGATCCGATGATCGGGCGATAAAGAGAGCAGGAAAATCCAAAACGCCAAGCCGTAGACTGTCCAACAGATGAGATATCCAAAGTAGACAGAGATCGCGCGGCCGATCGACAGATCAAAATGAACCGGCGTTCTTTTGAATTTCACCAGGAAGAAATTCAGAAACCGGACCACCATCTTGGGAAGAAAGAGCAGGCAGACTGAAATTGCGGCCGTCAGGGCGGACAAGAGCGGTAGCTGACCCTTGAGAAATTCTCCCCATCCACCTGACAGCATCTCGGGAAATAGCCACATCCCCGTGAGTGCCACTACCAAAGACGGCGGAATCGCATAGAGTTGCGCGATGCCCCACGACATGACCGCGGTCTCTTTGGGGATTTTGATTTGGTTGGCGACATAGAGCATTCCAAATATCGGCCAGATGCGCCCCGGGATGTATCGCCCAAGGTTGGCAATGTACGCGACTTTGAAACCGTGACACAGAGGGACACGGTGTGAGAATCCGACCATGAGCATACACCAGACCCACGCGAAAAGCGCAAAAGTGACCAGATGCAGGGCAAGCGACAACGCGATAAGCGGAATATTTAGCCGCCATTTGAACGCCAAAACGGCTTGCCAATTGCCAATCAACTGGTCGGCAACAAAGTAGATCACCACCAAGGTCAACGCCGCCTTGATCGTGAAAGATAGAAACTTCTTTGTGGAAGCGTTCATATGGCGGGTCAACTGAATGCCGACGGGTCGGGTCTGTGCGTAACAAAGCTCCCCCGGCTGGACGTAATCAGAACCTTTTCAGATCTCTTGAACTACTTTCGTGGTGTCGCATGACTCTTTTCCAAATACACTCGAACACTCTGACCGGTCTCAACTCAATGCTAATCGCCCCAATCTGAGATTGGACAGGTTTTAACTCGGACAACTTGAGCGGAATTATAAGAGGCAAAAAACGCTAAGTCAAGTTCTTGCTAAACCGCAACTTAGGCCGCGCCCTGTCTAATCACACCCTAATATTCTCCTCACTTGACTTCGGATTGGGGCAGACGATATTTGTCGGGCCTTCGGAGAAAGCAACTATGTCAACTTCGGTTCGTCAGGTTAGACGTCAAGAAAAGCTCCTTGTCCTCATTAGGCACGGCAAAGCCGCACCCAAGAATGTTGGACTTTCAGATTTCGAACGAGTATTGACTCGCCAAGGAGAGCGGCAATGCGGCCGAGTAGCTAAGGCTATCGCGAATCTGCGAATTGAATTCGATTCTTTGCTCTCAAGTCCGGCGGACCGTGCACTTGAGACTGCCCACCGGGTAGCCACTGCTGTCGGATACCCCTACCTAAAAATCCGCATCAGCGAC
>JBGAWZ010000117.1:0-5785 GCA_044227335.1 Candidatus Zixiibacteriota bacterium
GGTCGATCTTGCGGCTCTTGAGAATATCAAGCGCCTTTTCACCATTTTCGGCTACTGCGATGCTCCACCCCTGGTCGCTGAAGAAATCATACAGCAGATCACGGATCAACAGTTCGTCATCAACGACCAGGAGTGAGGGCTGACTCATCGGGGTGTACCTTCCGCGTGCAAATTGTTCAGTCCGAAATCTCGTTTAACGGACACCGGCCGCCGCGCGATAGGAGGACAACGCTTCGTCTTCGGAAGCAAAAATCTCAAAGATGTGCGAGAGCTGGGTAATATCGAAGATCTCTTGAACATAGCTGGCAAGATTCGACAACGTGAACCGCCCCTTCGCCAGGCGCACTTCTTTCATGATGGAAACCAGCGCTCCCAGGCCGGATGAATTGATAAACTCGACTTGCGCCAGATTGAGATGGATGGTCGTATGACCCTTCTTCAGTTGTTGTTTGACTTGTTCTTTGAGCGTCGTGCCGCTGGCTAGATCGAGCCGGCCACTTAGAACCATCACGCTTACGCCGTCTCTATCTTTTACTGTGATTTCCATCTCTACCTCCGGGATATGTTACGTACCGTTTCGTTCGTCTTCTTCCGCGGCATCGAAAGCCGCACTGTCAGTCCGCCGTCGGTCGCCGTGGTCAGTTCCGTATTCGGACAAAACCGAAAGATGAAGTCAATTCCGCGTCCTGATTCGGCGAGTATGTCCGGTCGCGGGCGTTTGCCGATCGCCGACAGCGCGCCGCTACCTTGGTCTGTTATATCGGCAATTATGACGTCCCCTTTGACCTCAATATCGACAAAGACCTTTTTGGACTGATCCCAGCGGTTGCCATGCTTAAGGGCATTGGTAAATGCCTCAGAAATGCACAGGGTCAGGCCATGATTGAGTGCCGGATCAAGATCGAATTGCTCCAGAAAGGCGGATAGATCGTCCAGCATAGAGTCTTCCGATTCCATTTCGGTCGGATACGCCATGGCAAATCGGTTTTTCATACCAGCACCTTCACCTGCATAATGGTGAAATCATCGTGGGTGTCCTCGTCTGCCCCCAGAGCAAATTTATCGACCCACTCCTTTACCCTGGCACAGAATTGCCGTGGCGGCAACCCAATCTCGGCCCTGAATACATGTTCGGCCCGTTCGCGTCCAAAAAGTTCGCCCTTGGCGTCAGCCGCTTCAGTGAGTCCGTCGGTAAAGAGAAAGAGTCGATCACCCGGCTCCAATATCCGCTGTCCCGATTTGAACCGGATACCGGGGAACTGTCCCACGATCGGCCCGCCCTCGGACAGCGAGTGCACATTTTTCTCCGATTCCTTCCAAAACATTCCGGGTAAATGTCCGGCATTGCAATACGTGAGTGATTTTTGTTCTAGGTCGAATTTGCAGAAGAACAATGTCACAAACATCTCGCGCGATTTGATAATGTCGCGCGCCAGCAGTTCATTCAGCCGTTCAGCCAGTTCGTTGACCGGAATTTCCGGGTGGGCGTCGAGTACCGCTTTGATGATCCCCGACGAGGCCGACATCACAAGCGCCGCCGGAACCCCTTTGTTCGAAACATCTCCCAGCACGACATAGAACCGGTGGTCGTCGATTTTCACGACATCATAGAAATCACCACCTACTTCTCGCGCCGGATAATAAACTGCACCTATCTCAACACCGGAAATCGGCTCGACATCACTGGGCAGAATGGTTTCCTGCACCTGACGTGCGATCGTCATCTCACGTTCGACCGCCTGCCGAACCAGTTTTTCGCGCATCAGATTGGAGTTTTCAATGGCCACCGCGACGAAATTGAAGAGTATTTCCAATTTCTCGCGGTCTTCGATCGTGAATCGCTGACCGTTAACTTTATTGATAATAACAGCGACGCCCAAAACCGTCGACGATGCTTTTATCGGAAGACACAAAAGTGATTCGACTTTTTGTGCCGACGGACTCGATATAGCCGAACCGGCAAGGACCACTCCTTCGCCGTGGGTTTGACAGTAGGTAATGACATCGTGATCGCCATCAACCCAGATAGAGCGGACAAAGGCGTCGTCCAGGCCCCAGGAGGCCTTTGGAACAAGATGATCTTTCTCTGCCAAGTAAATGCTCCCAACCTCGCCGTCGACCAGCCGAATCGCCATATCCATGACAACCGACAGAACGGCGTCGATCTCGGGGATTGAGGTAATCACCGCCCCCATGGTGGCCAGATCGAATAACTGTGCCCGGTGGGCGGCCAATCGTGATTCGAGTTCTTCGACCTGATCTATCGCAACGGCTGGATTACTCATACACGGTAATATCGGCGCGCGCCGAGAATGATTAACCGTGAGAGAGAAATTGGGCAGAAACCAAATCAGGATTCTTTACATCTGATCCGAATCGGAACACCTTCAAAGCCAAATCGCTCACGAAGCTGATTCTCCAGATAGACCAGATACGAGCGGTCGATGAGCGTCGGGTGGGTAGTGAAGAATACAAATGAAGGGGGCGCTGTGTCGGTCTGGGTCACGTACTTAAACTGAATGTGTTTTCCTTGTGCCGCCGGTGGTTTGCGCCTGCCGAATGCTTCTCGCAGGAAATCGTTAAGCTCCGAGGTTTCAATATGCCTATGATGTTGCTCGTAGACCTTTTGGGCCAGGGTCAGCACTTTCTGCACCCGCTGGCCGGTCAGCGCCGAAATAAAGATGATCGGAACGAAGTCCAGCCGGGCAAGTCGCTCTTGCAACGCCTTGGTAAACTCATCAGCGGTCTTGTTGTCCTTTTCAATCAAATCCCATTTGTTCACGACGAGTAGCGCCGCCCGACGGGCATCCAGAACCTGCGTCAGGATTCGTTGATCTTGCGTAGTGATTCCCTGCGAATCGGCCAGCACAATAGCGACATCGCAACTTTCGATGGCCCGCGTAGTCCGGAGCGTCGTATAGAACTCGACATTTTCATGCACTTTGTATTTGCGACGCAGACCAGCAGTATCGATCAAAACAAACTTCTGGCTTTCGTACTCAACCACCGAGTCCACAGAGTCCCGGGTTGTTCCGGCAATCTCCGACACAATATGCCGCTCTTCGCCGAGCAACTTATTGATGAACGACGATTTTCCGACATTCGGCTTGCCGACTACTGCGATCCGAATCGCGCCGTCTTCAGTTTCACCTTCGGGTTGAAGTGGCAGTTTTTCGACTATGGCATCGAGCAGTTCGCCAATCCCAAGTCCACCTGTTGCGGAGATCGGGTATGGTTCCCCAAGTCCGAGGCGGAGAAAATCATATACTTCGGCAGGCGGCTCAGGGGTGTCGGCCTTGTTGGCGACAACAATGATCGGCTTGCCCGACTCTCGAAATATCTTGGCGAGCTTGAAATCATCCGGCTGTGCTCCCACTTTGGTGTCGACCAGATAGAGAATGACATCGGATTCATGCACCGCGAATTGCGATTGATCGAATATCATCCGCTCCATCTCATCGCTTGAATTGGGAACCGCCCCGCCAGTATCAACCAGCCGAAATGATTTTCCGTTCCAGTCGCACTCGGCGTAATTCCGGTCGCGTGTAGAGCCCGGCTCGTCATAGACGACTGCGTGCCGCTTGCGAATCAAACGATTCATGAGCGTGGACTTGCCGACATTCGGCCGTCCGACAATAGCCACTGTCTGGAGTTTCATGCGAATGCTTCGGTCAGCGTGGCGACCAGATTGTACTGGCCGATCTGCACCGGTTTACCAAGGACTGTCCGGAAATGTTCCAGCGTCAAATTATCCAAGAAGAGATCTTCAGTATTGATGCAATTGGGAGGCAAGACCAGCAGGTCAAACTGGTCGGCAATCGAACGTGCATGTCTGAGCATGTCCTGCCCAGTCAAAAGCCCTGAAACCGTTACCTTCTCCCCCCAGAACCTGTTGGTCACTTTATGTAGTGACACCGGCAAATTCATCGATTTGATATGCGGCATAATGTCAGCAGAAAAGAATCCGTGCGCAGATCCGCCGGTCAACATCGCGACTCTCTTATCAGACTTGATCGCTTTCAATTTCGCTTTCCGACGATTGAACGAACTGATAAACTCACGGGACATCCCGATTCCGTTCTCAAACTGCGGCATATGTTCGTAGGAGCTTTTCGCCGGGAACGGACGATCGGCGGCGACATAGAATTCATCGGCCGGCCAGACAAAGCGGGTGCCGTGCGCTTTGAGTAACCGCTTTTGCACTTTTTCCAGATAGTCAATCACGGCGATTGCTTCGTTGCGCGTGTATGTCCGCAGATTGGGCAAATTGCCGCGATACTTAGTCAGGCCCACCGGTACAACCGCAAGCGACTCGACATACGGAAAAAGCGCCGCCAGTTCTTCCACCGACCGTTCAAGCTGGGGTCCGTCGTTGATTTCCGGACAGAGCACAATCTGCGTGTGGAGCGTGATGCCGTTTTCGCCAAGATATTTTAGGCGCGGGATAATCGGCGCAAGCTTCTCATTTTTGAGCATACAGCGCCTCAGCGTGTCATCGGTTGCATGTACCGACACATAGAGCGGCGAGAGGCGCTGTTCAATAATGCGGGCAAGGTCGGCTTCCGTGGTATTTGATAGCGTAACAAAGTTGCCGTGGGTGAACGACAATCTATAATCTTCATCTTTGAAATAGAGTGTCCGGCGCATCCCCTGCGGCTGTTGATGGACAAAGCAGAAGATGCAGTTGTTCTTGCAGAAATGAATCCGGTGATCGTCAAGCGTCAACCCCAGATCAGACGCCTCGACTGAATCAAACTGAAAATCAAGTTCTTTACCGTTGGGATCAGCAAAGCGAATGTGCACACGGTCGTCGGCTAAGCGAAACCGGAAATCGATCTCGTCGGCCACCGGCTTGCCGTTGACCGCCAACACCGAATACCCCGGACGGACGTATCCGTACAGGGGAGAACCGGGGTCTATTTCAAGAATGCGCATAGTCTACCGAGTCCGTTTCAAAATCGGCCTTTAATATACACAATCTTGGAGGCCTACGGAAGGGGTAGTCGAGAATCTATTTGGCGGATTCCGCACGAGTCGCCATCAACGAAACTCCCCGGGAACCAGATTGGCTCACTCGCTGAAACAATAATCGGCCCAATCCGAGATATCTATCGTTGGAAAGACGAACTCCACATGAGTGCAGGCACCGTAGGTGAGTTCCCGTCGCTCGCAGGGTAACGTAAGCCCGAGATAGATTTGTTTGGCAGTGAGAAACGCCGACGACGGATTCTTGCCGTCTCCAACGGTAAACTTCGGGTACTGATCCGGTACATTCGGATACAGGTAGCCGTCGGGAGCGTTTGGGTCAGCCGGAGTAAATACTATCCTTACTTCTTTGGCGTTGACACAGTTGTTTGCATTAGGTGGCGCATTGAAGATCGCATAAAACATCCCGACTCCCGGGATCAAACGGTAGTGGCACGGGCCGGCAGGAATCGATGGTCCTTCGATCAGAATTGTATCCAAGCTAATCGTGTCATGTCGTGGAATCGTTTCGGCAGGGCCGAGTACCACAACTTCGTATGTGCCCAACGCAACCCCCCGTATGACTGTCATCAAGTCGAAGTAACACACGCACGAGCAGCTTTGGCTCGCGGTATCAAGCTCTTGCAGCACAATCCGCCCCGGCGAGGTACTTACCTCGACGGCGCATTTCCCGCAGCATCGGATGGTCGCATTGTCGTGATAAATGTACAAGTCCTTGCCGTACACTTCGACACGACTATAGCCGTTCGGACCACCGTAGACGGTGTCTACTCCGGTTGTATCTCCCCTGATGCCGATG
>JBGAWZ010000117.1:5828-6501 GCA_044227335.1 Candidatus Zixiibacteriota bacterium
CAAAATGTTGCAAAGCTGTGTCGGCCTCAACGATCGTAATATTTTCTCCCTGCACGCCGTAACTCACCGTCAGTTTCACTCCGCACTGAAGGTAGGCGTACTCATGATTGACTCGGAGCTCCGCACCGATAAACCGCGCCTCCATCGTCTCTCCATACGACGCCGCCGACGAACCAAAAAGGCAACCACTGGACGCACCAGTGATTCCGGGACTGGAACCTCCGGGCGCGTATGCGAGGCACCCCGAGCTTTGCACAATTTGCATCTTGCAGCCACATACCACTGGCCGCGGGTTAATATAGAGAAAGTCGATGAGAATGACCAGATCGGCAATGTCGGATGTCCCGTTATTGTCGAGATCGGCCGTCCCGAATACGATCGGCTCGGGGCCGTTGGAATACTGGTATGAGATGAGGTAGACGATATCGCCGATATCCGGCCCGACACTATTGCCGTCTGCATCACCGCACCTGATCGCGGAATATGCGCTCGCATAGCATAGGGCCAGAACTATCAGCACCGCGCCAACATTGATTCTGAGTGACGATCTGAAGAGCATATCACCGACTCCCGGCAGAGGTAATGGATACGGTCGCCACAGATTCATGATGCTGATGGAATAAGGAAGCAGACTCTCCGGAACCCGGGCGTCCAAGTGACCGCGTCCGAACTG
>JBGAWZ010000118.1:0-5779 GCA_044227335.1 Candidatus Zixiibacteriota bacterium
GCGCAGGAGTATAGTCGAGCGAAAGACCGCGAACAGGGCAAAAAAGAGCGGCATCTGCGGTAGCATCGGCAAACACCCGGAGAGCGGATTGACCCCGTGCGCTTTGTACAGCTTCATCGTCTCGGTGTTGAGCTGTTGCGGATTGTTTTTGTACTTCTTTTTGAGTTCGTCGATTTTCGGCTGAACCACTTTCACTGCGTTCATCGACTTGTACGATTTGAGCGAGAGCGGGAGCGTGATCAATTTGATCAGGATCGCAAAGAGAATAATCACAATACCGTAGTTGGGAAACACCATGTGCATCCGGGGCAAGAGCCAGATAATTCCCAGCGCAAACGGTTTGATAATCCACCCGATGAATGGCGTGGTGCCGATATCAAGAATAGCTTCCAGATCGACGTCGTAATCCGACATCATGGTATAGTCGAGCGGTCCGGCATAGATTGTGAATGAGTCGGTGACTGCGGACGACAGCGGCATGGGCATATCCAGCCCGACAGTCAGTTCCCGTTTCTCGAACTTTGAGCCGTGTTCTTCGACATTACCGCGGGTCCCCCTGGCAAAAACACCGTCGGCGGTGTCGGCGCGACTGGGAATAATCGCGACCGCAAAGTACTGACTACGGAGCGCCGCCCAGGCGGCCTGGCCGGACAGGGTCTGGTCAAGTTTATTGTCCTTGAAGTCATCCAGGTTTTCGCGGGCATTGGAGATGAGCGTGACTGCTTCAAACGTGGCGTAGTCGAGCTCTGCGCTTGGCTCGGTGACACCCAGCGGAGTCGGCCAATAGACGTTGTACTGGCGCTCGAATCCCAGTTTCTCACGGCCGTCGATCGAGACGACATAATCAAAGTCGTATTTGTCCCGGTGAAAGATATACGACTGTGTGATTGTCCCGCCCTTGGGAGATTGATGGGTGTAGGTAACATGCAGGTCGGCGGTGGTGGCATCGTGCATGCCCGGCGCGAGATTACAAGAAAATCCAAGATTCCCGGTCGAGACCGTTGAGCCGGCGAAACGGGCGACCGGAGTAGCACTCTGCGAGGCTGGCAGTAGTTCAATCGCATCTTTGTTGCGATAGTTGTACTCTCTAAGTTTTATCGAAACCGGCCCGCCGCCTTTGGACGAAAGAAGTACAGTGTACTTGTTGGTGACAACGGTAATTGTGTCGGCAACAATCGCAACCGTGTCGGCGGAAGCAGTGGAATCAACCGAGACTGGTTGTGTTTGAGCGACAACCGGCTGAGTTACCGCTGTCGAATCGGGGTGTTGTTGCACAACGGCGGTCGAGTCGGCGCCGGTTGTTGGCGGTAGCGGCTTGGGCTGGTCGACTAAGCCAAAAAACTGCAGAATCGGCCAATAGAAAATGATCAGTACCGAGACTGCGATAATCGCGATGATTGACTTCTTGTCCACTTCAACTATCCTTGCGCATGGGCTTTGTGCCCGTAAAAGTCATTATGGAACGGGATCGAATCCTCCCGGTTGCCAGGGGTGGCAACGGCCTAACCTCTTAATTGACAACATGCTCCCACGCCATGCTCCGTGCTTGCGGAGCGCCTGTTCTGCGTAATGGGAGCAACTGGGAAAGTGGCGGCAGGAACCGGCGAAAAGAGGCCCAAAGGTGAATCGATAAATGTATATAAGCACTACCAAGGGCCAGGCGAAAATCGAGAATTTGCGCCCTTCAGCGTAGCTCGGTGACGAGCCGCTCGATATCTGCTTTGATCGATTCAAAGGTTTGCTTCAAACTCCCCGCTTTGGGTAGAATCGCCAGTTTACCGGTGGCGGTCATACTGGTTCGTGAAAGCCGAATTGCTTCGCGAAACCGCCGTTTGATTTTGACCCGGTCGGATGCTTTTCCGAGTCTTTTGGATACCAGCACGCACCATTGAAAGTTATCGTCCGGTCTCCAGACAAGGGTAAAACAATTCCCCGTAAATCGCTGGCCTTCATTAAGTAAGCCGGTTATTTCTACCCGACTTTTCAAGCTCAGGGACCGGGGAAGGTTATTTTTTCCGGGCAACTGTTGGTGTTAAGCGTTTGCGCCCTTTGGCGCGGCGTCGGGCCAGCACTTTGCGGCCGTTCTTGGTCGCCATTCGAGCCCGGAAACCGTGATCATTCAGTTTCTTCCGGTTGGAGGGCTGAAAAGTTCGTTTCATCGAATCTATTCCTTCTATTAATAGGAAGGCGAATATACATCGTTACGGCCGGGAGTCAAGGGGGCAATCAGGTGCCGATATGGCCCTCCCAAAGCGGGGGCTGAAATCATACCAATACTCTCCGGCTTTGCCGGATCGTCGACAATTTTCACCAATTAGCTAAATGCTCTCGCCTCTTCGCCGATCTAATATGGAGTGTGTGAGAATTTATCGGTCCGCGCAACCGGACAACAAGAGAATACTAAATAAACAATTGCAAAGATAGAGGAGCTAGCTCATGAATAAGACTGATAACTCAATTCAACGGCGGCGCATGTGGATCGCCCTTGCGATTCTGGCCGTTGCAACAATTTGCTTTGGCGGCTTTCCGGCGATTGCCGCAACGACCCATGTCATTTTCTCAGTCAACGGAGATACCACGGCCACCAGCCTGACGCAAGGTGACAATCTCGCCTGGGGCGCCGACTGCGCGGTTGGGGCGACACTATTTTGGGAAATCTGGTACGACCTGAACAACAATAGCGTCATCAACGATCCGGGGGACGTACTGGTTGCGACCTTTTCAATAGCCGATGGCCAGATAAACTCCAACGACGGTCCGCCAGATACCAATCCGACACCCGATGGATTCTACATGTCAACAGAAATGGAACTGGGGATTGCTCCAGGCCAGTATATTTTCAGAGTAACCGATCAGTCCGATGCCAGCACAGCATCAAAGTCGATCGACTGTAATCCAATGGTCTCGCCGCCGAACACATTCGTCGGGCGGGTGGTGATTACCGGGCATCCGGCGCCTGATCCGCTCCTTCAGTGGATCTGGGTCGAAGCGAACAACGACAACGGCCAGATGTGGAGCGCGTTCACCAATGATTCGGGATATTTTACAATCAACGTGGGAGCCTCGGGAACCGGACTGCAATTCCATATCGAACCAAAGGCGATTTCGGGGTATGTCCCACCAGCCGATCGATTCGAGACCGCGAACGGAGTGGTGAATTTAACCGACTTTGTTTACGCCGCGCCGAGTGACAGTGTTTTTGGTACCGTCCGCGACGAAAATGGCGACCCGCTTCCGATGGAGATTTGGGTGTACGCCAGCCAAATGGGTAGCAGTTCCGGAAAGAACACCCAGACAGTCGGCGGCGATTATGTGCTGTACTTTACTTCGGGTGAACTTGGGGAATGGTGGGTTGGCGTGAGCCAGGACAATCTGATCCCGGGCTATGTCGTGCCGAGTAGCTACACTATCGACAACACATCCACACACGGCATCCAGCGCAATTTCGTGTGTCGATCAGCCGACACGGTCTTCCATGTGCGTATGACTGAAAACGGCGGACTTCCGGCGCATCCGTATAAGCTGATCGCGCAATCGGCCGGCAACAATGCTTTCACCCTGGCCACTTCAGGAACCGGATCGGACAATCTGGCAACCATACACATTTCTTCTACGCTCCCGTCGGACTGGACCGTTTCGGTAGTGGCCTGGGACACCCTGTATCCCATTCCGGACGGATTCATTCACAACGGAACATGGCCAAACTCGCTTGGAGCCGGCGACACGGCGACGATCAATTTCATTCACGGCTCCTTGGTCCGGGACACGATCTTCGTTGATCCCGATGATGCTTTTCCCAATCCGGACTCCGTACACGTACAATTGTGGAATGGAGGGGGTAGTTACAACGGCACCGTCGATGGTAACGGGATCTTCTCGGTGTATTCCGACACCGGCATGTTTCACTTATCAGTCTGGTGCAATGGATACATGTCCATACCGATGAATCGGTCGATTCACGTCACCGGCGACACGACCGGAGGGCTGAGTGTGAATATGAACAAACTTCACGCCCGAATTTACGGCACATTACAGAATGTGGAGTTGCCACTTCCGCCTTTTACCTATGTGAATCTTTTTGGCGGCGGCACTGGATTGAGCGTCACGGTTGATCAACAGACGGGAGCCTGGACGTGCGATGCGTTCGACGCCGACTGGACAGTTACACCGCCGACCCTGCCGAACAGAACAACGCCGTCACCGGCCCTGTTCACACTGGGCGAAATGCCGGATAGTGTTCATCAAGTCACTTTCGCTTACTCACTGGTATCGGGTGTTGAAGAACCCAAGGATGACGAGTTGCCGACGAAATTCGCACTTGGACAGAACTATCCGAATCCGTTCAATCCGACTACTGCAATCGAATTTGCGCTACCTCATAAGAGCAATGTGAAATTGATTGTCTACAATTTGCTGGGGCAGGCGATTGTCACGCTGGTCAACGGCGAACTTCCCGCCGGCACACATACGGTGCTATGGAACACCCATGATGCCGCAGGTCGCGAAATGTCTTCGGGCATCTATTTCTATAAGCTGACAGCCGGTAACTTTGTGGAGACGAAGAAGATGGTGTATCTCAAGTAGCAACGGGTACTCTAACTGACAAGAAGAGACGGGCTTGAAGGCCTGTCTCTTTTTTTTGCAAGACCCAGAATTAGTGTGTGATCGACCGCCCAAGTCCACAAATGGCTTGACGCAAACGCGGGTAATTGCTATGTTCAACGTGTGCCTTGTGCGGAGTTTTTCCGCATCATCTATTGATATCGACGTCATACCTAATCCTGCCGACCAACCGGGACACCGCATGTTGGCGCACACTACATCGCAAAATTGAACATAATTGCATGAGCAATCATGCGTGAGCACAATTGGTGAATATTGGGAGGTGGTATGAAACTGTCCCGTCTACTCTCAGGAGTTGGAGCAGTGGTGGTTCTGGCGTCCGCTCTTTTCGCGCAACCGTCGGTGCCGTGTAATCCGTGCACTGCTCCAGACAACGGTCTGGGGACGACCGATTTTCCTGCCCCGTGTCCGTATCAGCCGTGTTGTAACAACACGATGCATATCGTCAACGGACTCCCGGCGGCGAGTACGATTGAAATACAGGCAACGCTCGGTAGTTTTTCCGGCGTAGTCCACACACCCGGCGGTCCGCTCCTTGGTGAAACCGTGGATGGTAACGCCATACTGACCATGCGCATGACGGGAACCGGGGGGATGCTCGGATTTGTGAAGACTACTTCGATGCCGGTTCAGTTCCGATTCGAATGTGCGCCCCACACTCCGGGGAGTCTCGTGCAACCGTTTGATGGGTATCTGGCACGGCTACAAGGACAACTCCCTCCGGGAGATCCAGACTTCGATCTTCTTCGCGTCACTGCCGGCGATGACTTCGGCATGCCAAGTCCGGGCCATACGACGTTTTCAGTTGATGCCGCTGACTACTCAGTCGAGAGTTTCTTCGACATCACCTATCGGATCGATTTTGTCGGCAACCCCGGGGGACCGTTGGCGGGAATGTCGGGATCAACTACCGATGTCATTCGCTTTTACCAGGGGTGTCCACGTTGGCGACCGGGCGATAGCCATAAGATGCACTTCGCTCAGCATCCGGACGAAAAAGGGTGGAATGTGCAAGCGACCTATCCTCGTCGACTGGCCGACGATTGGCTTTGCACAGAGACCGGACCGGTCAAAGACCTTCACTTCTGGGGTTCCTTCCTCGGCGGTCAGCGCGAGCGAATTCGTGCCTTCTATTTTGAGATCTATTCCGATGTCC
>JBGAWZ010000119.1:0-6434 GCA_044227335.1 Candidatus Zixiibacteriota bacterium
TGAGAGTAGTCACTGCGCGTGAGATTGTCACCAAGTGGTCCTCCATCGGCTGTCTCAGCATCTCCAGAATATCTTTCTTGAATTCCGGCAATTCATCTAAGAAAAGTACGCCATGGTGGGACAGCGAAACCTCGCCGGGCTTGGGAATCGAACCACCGCCAACTAACCCGGCATACGAAACTGTGTGATGCGGCGAGCGGAATGGGCGAGTCGCTACCATCCCTGTTCCCGGTGCAAGTCGGCCCGCTACTGAATGTATCTTGGTTGTCTCAAGCGCCTCGGCGACTGTCATATCGGGAAGGATAGTCGACACACGACGCGCCAGCATTGTCTTACCCGATCCTGGCGGGCCGATCATAATAATGTTGTGTCCGCCGGCCGCCGCGATTTCCAGCGCGCGTTTGGCCGACTCCTGACCTTTGACATCCGAAAAATCGACCAGATACTTTCGCGCCTGCTCAAAGACATCGGAAATGTCGACCGTAAACGGGCTGATAGTTGAAGTGTCCTCAAGAAAGTGTATCGCCTGCTTGAGCGATTGAACAGGATAGACCGGCAAGGTCCCGGCGATGGCCGCTTCTCTGGCATTCTCCGACGGCACAATCAGTCCCTTGATGCCATTGTTCGGCTTGACATGCATCGCCATCGGCAGGACACCGGGAACCGCCCGCACCGCGCCGTCGAGCGAGAGTTCCCCCAGTAGTATGTAGTCGTCGCACCGGTCGCGCAAAATCTGGCCGGTCGCTGACAAAATGGCCACAGCAATAGGAAGGTCAAAGGCCGACCCTTCTTTCTTAATATCTGCCGGAGCCAGATTTACTGTGATCCTCTTGGAGGGGAAGACAAAGTCGGAGTTTTTGATTGTAGCGGTCACCCGTTCTTTGGATTCCCTCACCGCGCCGTCGGGAAGACCGACTGTGGCGAAGTACGGTAACTGTTGCTGGATATCCGTTTCCACCTCGACCGTGTACGCCTCAACTCCTAAAGTCGCCGACGACAGCACTTTTGACAGCATCTCCTCGCTCCTTTCTTATTGGCGACAGGGATTCAAAACAACAGGGGCCGCTTCACGGCGGCCCCCGTTTGACCGGCAACGCACCTTGCCGGCTCGTGTCTCTCCCTGTCCCCTCGCAATGGTAAAAGGGGGGACTGTCAGATTCTGTCAGTCTAAATTGAAGAATAAAAAAAACAGGCGCCGGAGGCGCCTGTTTGAAAAGTCATAAGAAACTGCACTTACAGAACTGAGGGGTACAAACAGTATTTCTTTGTAATCGTCAAATTTCTGTTGTCGTCGTTATAAATTCGCGTGAGTTTGACCGAGCAAAGCGAATCGTTCTCTTCCTGAATGAGCTGGAATGAGCCGAACGGCAGCCAGTCGTAGGTACACACTTTATTGGTAGAGTTGGAATCGATCAATATCAGCTGAACACCGTTTTCCAGCGAATAGTCGCCGTTGCAATCGCACGCCATCCGTTTGTCTTCCGGCGTCCGGGCGCCGTCGATATTCATTATCCAGGTGTCGGCCTTGAAAATCACTTTGACGAACTGTGAGGTATCCAAATCGGTTGTGAGATCGTTGTGATCATCCTCGGAATACTCGTAGACTCCGCGGTAAGTGCCGATAATCGACGGTGGCGGTGGAACGAAAATGTCCTTGCGGCAGGAGCCAACCCACGCCGCGACAACCGACAAAAGCACCGCCAGTGATATAAGTGTCCAAACTCTTTTCATAATCCCAAAACTCCTATCAGTCACTCCAAAGTCTGGCCAATATACCGCCCCGACATTGGCCGCGCAACCGGGAAATCCGCCATAGTCTGGCCCGACCAATGGGGCCGAAATCCCGGCCGCACACCATTGACGCCTATCATGCCCGGTTGTGCAATCTGTTTCCCATCAAAAAATAACCCTCGCCGTTTAGCGAGGGTTAGAGGACGGACTTTCGTCCGAAGTCTTCACAGACACCCCTATGGCGGGGGCATCGTCGTTACTTGTATATACTACATAACCATCCACTATGCAACAGAAAAAAAGCCCGGTGGCCGCTCTCCGGAATTGGCGGACTGCGCACCCGCACGCACCTCGTATCCTAACTTCGCCCAGGCGATTATCCCCCCAGTCACGTTGAATACTTGGGTATACCCGATCGATCTTAGAAACTGGGTCGAGTTGGCGCTTCGCCTGCCTGATCGGCAAATGCAATAAATCGGGATCGACTTGTCCGCTGGAAGACGGTCAACATGCTGATCAACAATGTCGTACGGAATCAAGGCGTTAGTGACTCCCACATGGGAATCATCGAATTCCGCCGGAGTACGAACATCCAATAGATAGTATTTTTCTCCGGATTTGATGGCAGAGTGAAGTTCAGTGACTGTCACAGCCGGGACCTTTGGTCCGAAGAGAAGTTCGGAGATACTCATGGTTGCTTGATCAGCATCTCAGACGAAGTATCAAACGGCGACAGAAATCGATGTTACTGCTCGCTCTGGATCATTTTGAACGAGAAGATCTTCCATTTCTCGCCCATCAGATGAACACCAAATTTCGTGCGATACCCTTTAGAGGCCGCCTTGTCGACAAAGGTTACCTCAACTGTGGCGGTTTCGCCGGTCACTTCGACATTGTTGACTATTCTCTGGAGCGCGAACCAACGGGTCTTGGTCAGGCCGTTTCCGGTCAAGTCATTTAAAATTTGCTCAGGATCGGTCCAACGGCGTGGTTCACTGCCGCCAAGACTGTAATCCTCCGGCCCTGCCTGCATCAGTGCGGCAAGATCAAGCAGATGCGCAAGCGCCGCCTTGTCGTCTTTTTCCATCGCACCAAACATAGAAATCACAACCTGCCTCGGGTCATCCTGTTTCTGGGTTCCTCCACATCCGATCAATCCCAAAAGATAGATCGCCGATATGGCCGCTCCAACTGCCCGTGCGAATTTCCTCATTTGCCAATCCCTGTGCTAAGAGTGATTCGATGACTATCGCCCAGTTCTGCCGCAGGCGAAAAGGCGTATGCAAACCGCCATTTCTTATATTCAAGGCCGACCCCGAGATTGAGACCGGCCGATTTATCTTTTGAATCGGAGGCGCGAGAATCTTTTCCCGTGGAATTCCATCCGAGCCGCAGGAAAAGCGGCTTGAGCTGGACATACTCCCCACCCACCGCGAAGACCACCGAATTGTCGACCGGGAGTATAATGTCTCCGGCCAGAACCAGATCCATATCACGTGGGATGGCGAATCCACCCGCACGAAAACTGATCGGGAGTTTCGCTTTCTTCTCCCCTAATGCCGACAATTGAAATCCGAGGTTCTGCGCCGAAGCTCCCAAACCCCATACATTCTGCTGACCGACATAGGATACACCGAAATCGACCGCCACTCCCGTGGCCGAATAACCCTGAATCTTTTCATAGATAAACTTAGCCGTGCCGCCCAGCGATACTTTTTCGCTTTGCTTTTGGGCGAAGGTCAGGCCGAGCAAAAAGTCGCCGCCGCCGAATGTGCCAAGCTCATTGCCGGACAGATCGGTCTCAATAAAGTCGCCGTAATTGAGATAACTGATATATCCGCCAATGCGCGTTTTCTCCGAGGATTGATGAATATACCCGGCGAATCCGGACTGAAGATCCTCGATATAGTTGTGATATGAAAACATCACCCGGTCGCCTTCGAGATTGGTCAGACCGGCAGGATTATAATAGAGGGCCGACTCATCATCAGCCAGCCCCGTAAATGCACCGCCCAAACTCACCGCCCGGGACCCAACACCAATTTTCAGAAACGAAAATGCCGCTGTTCCCGCGTTGGTAGAAGTTGCACTAATCTGGCTGGCGAACGCTAAGACAAGCGCTCCGGTGGCAAAGCAGAGTGTCAGTTTCTTCATCGGTTATCTCGATTCAACATAGTTCATTAAACGGCTTCGCGCCACGCAATTTGAATCCCGCCCCGGCTACCAGGCCTTGGTCGTTTTGTTCAGAATTGCCTGTACCAACAGCTCTCCCGCCCGCTGTTGGCCAATTTCTTCGGTTTCGGTGGCGGTGGAGTAGACCCCTTCTTGGGTAATTGTCTGTGTCCAGAGTGTGGAATCGCCCGCGACGACATGGACTGAGACTTCGCACTCGAGCACCACTTTGTATTTTTCCACCTGGTCGGTGGTATCGAACTGCGCGACCTGGCGTTCATATCTCAAAAGCGTTCCGCGCAAAGTAGCCTCCGCTTTGTCGGCGGGAAGTACCCGCATGGAACCGTCTTTGATGAAAGCTTCGGCGATGATGCTGGTCAGACGGTCAGTCAGGCCGTACTCGGCGGTCCGGTTTTCAAATGACTCAATACCAATTGTCTTAAACGGCGCGGTGCTCTTGGGAGTAAATGTGTATGCACAGCCAATAAAAATAGCGGCAGTGAAAATTGACATACCTACCAACCGTTTCACTTGGCGCTCCCGACCACTAATTTCCCGCGCTTTACAACGTGCGTAACCAAATTCACTCCATAATGGTAGGGGAGTTCGCGGTAGTCCGCCATATCCCAGAGCACGATGTCCGCCTGCATTCCGGGCGCCAGTCGCCCGAGACGGTCCACGCGATCTACCGCCGCCGCCGCGTTAATTGTCACCGCCGAGATACTCTCCGCGGCGGTCATTTTCAGATGCAAAGCCGCCAGTGTGACAATCATCGCCAGCGACTCGGTACAACTTGATCCCGGGTTGCAGTCGGTCGAAAGCGCGACGATCATCCCGGCCTCGATCATCTTCCGCGCCGGAGCATACTGTTTACCGCCCAGGGAGAAACTGGTTCCCGGAAGCAATACGCCGACTGTGCCGGACTTGGCCATCGCACGAACACCCTCGTCGGAAATGTACATCAGGTGATCGGCCGAAATGGCCCCCATCGACGCGGCCAGCGCCGCCCCGCCAGTGTCGGTCAGTTCGTCGGCGTGAAATTTGAGTTTCAACCCGGCCGATTTGGCCGCCTGTTGAATCCTCCGCGATTCATCCACGCTGAAAACGCCTTCTTCGCAGAAAATATCTGAAAATTCGGCCAGCTTCTTTTGTGTGACCTGAGGGATCATTTCATTGATGATCAAATCAATATATCTATCGCGCTTGTCACGGTATTCATCGGGGACATCGTGTGCGCCCAAAAATGTCGGAATTGTCTCCATCGGATGGAGCGCCGCCAGTTCGTGAATCACCTCAAGCGACTTAATTTCAGCATCAGTCGACAAGCCGTATCCGGATTTTGCTTCGATAGTCGTGATACCATGTGCAAGCAAGCGATCAAAGCGATGGTGGGTTTTTTCGCGAAGGATTTCAGCCGGAGTTTGCCGAAGATCACGCACTGAGGCGCGGATTCCCCCACCCGCCTGCGCGATATCCATATACGTCTTTCCTTCTAGACGCATTTCGAATTCCCGTTCGCGAGTCATGTTAAAAACCGGATGGGTGTGTGAATCGATCAGACCGGGGGTAACGACAGCCCCTTGGGCGTCGATGATCGTGCACCCGTGCGCCAGCGGCGAGCGTCCTTCGACTTCATCGGAGGCGCCGACCGCAAGAATTTCCTCACCGGCCACCGCCATACCGCCGTGTTCGATCATCCCCAGGTCGCGCATGGCGACCCCGCGACGCGGGACTTCGCCCTGCATCGTGATGAGCTGACCGATATTCTTGATTAGTAATGTCGCTTTGCGGGGCGGAGCCATAGTAGAGAGTTGGCGAGAAACTGTGGAATTACCCGTTCTGCATCGGGAGAGCGTCGGCGTGACGCATCACTCCTGTGCCGGGATCGTTGGTAAGCACGCGATTGAGACGCAGGGCCATCTCTTTGGAACCGTCGGCGACAATAACCATACCGGCATGAATCGAATTTCCGATCCCCACGCCGCCGCCATGGTGTATCGACACCCAGCTCGCCCCGGAAACCGCGTTGAGCATTCCGTTGAGTAGCGGCCAGTCAGCGATTGCGTCCGAGCCGTCGAGCATCCCTTCTGTTTCGCGATTGGGCGAGGCGACCGATCCGCAGTCGAGATGATCCCGCCCGATCACGACCGGGCCGGAGATCTTTCCGCTCTTGATGTAACTATTGATGATATCGCCGAACTCCGCCCGCTCACCATACCCTAGCCAGCAGACCCGCGCCGGAAGCCCCTGGAACGGTACTTTTTCGCGCGCTTTGTTGATCCAGCGAACCAGACCCTTGTTCTGCTTGAAATGCGAGAGGATGACTTCGTCGGTCACGGCGATATCGGCCTTGTTACCCGAGAGAGCCACCCAGCGGAACGGCCCCCGTCCTTCACAAAACAGCGGGCGAATATACTCGGGCACGAATCCGGGGAATGAAAAAGCATTGCGCAATCCGCCAACTTCGGCCTGGCCGCGAATATTGTTGCCGTAGTCGAAAACAACTGAGCCGGCTTTCTGAAATTTGATCA
>JBGAWZ010000120.1:0-11233 GCA_044227335.1 Candidatus Zixiibacteriota bacterium
CAATTTCGACCATTTGCTGTTGGGCTACGGTGAGTGTCGAGATTATCGCCTCTGGATCGAGATCAATACCAAGCCTGGCAAGAATATCGAGACTGGCTTGTCGTTCTGTCCGGACATCGAGCCACCCCATTCGCGTGCCGCGTGCACCAAGGAAAAGATTCTCGCGCACGCTTAACATGGGTACCAGCGTAAATTCCTGATAGATTGCAGATATTCCGGCAATGTGTGCCTGAAGGGGGGACGTGAAGTTGACCTGCTTGTCCGATAGCAAAATCACACCATTATCGGCCGATTGAGCGCCGGTCAGGATTTTTATGAGGGTGCTTTTCCCCGCCCCGTTTTCACCAACAAGAGCGTGAATTTCGCCGGTTCTAAGGTCAAAGGCGCCGTCGGTTAGCGCTTGAACGCCGGGGAATGATTTTCGAATCCCTGACATTTCCAGCAGGAGATCGCCGCCTTGCGGTTTGTTCGCACTGTCGTTCATGAAACGACCGACGGCTGATTAGTTGACAGCTTCTTTAGTGAAAAGGCCGCACGGCACCAAAATGGCATTTGGCACTGTGGCGCCGGACATGTACGACTTGACAGCGTCGACGGTTTTCTGCCCGATTTCGTACGGCTTCTGGATGACATCGGCGTAGATTTTTCCGGCGTTGATTGCTTCACGGGCCTCAGGAATGGCGTCGAAACCCACAATCTGCACCTGACCAACTTTGCCAGCCTTTTCAATTGCCGCAAGGGCGCCCAGGGCGGAGTCATCGTTGATTCCGAAGATTGCCTTCAGTTCGGGGTGCGCCTGCAAAAGATCTTCAGCCGTGCGGAAGGCCTGATCTTTGACACCGTGGCCCGACAATTTGGCGACAACGGTGATATCCTTAAAATTGGCTGTGAGCTCGTCTTCGAATCCTTTGACACGTTGAATCACTGATTCGACTTCCGGATGATCGATGATGGCGACTTTGCCGCTCTGGCCGATTGCTTGCGCGAGCGCTTGTGCGGCCAGATGACCGCCCGCCTCATTATCGGAAGCGATGTGCGAGACAATGTTCACCCCTTCAGCTAAACAGGCGATATCGGCGGTGAAAACCGGTATGCCGGCGTCGTTGGCCGCCTTGACCGCGGTGCCGATTGATCGCGAATCGCACGGGGCAAGTATTATCGCATTGACTTTGCGGACGATAAAATCCTGCACCTGATCTTTTTGTTTGGCGACGTCGAATTCGCCGGCTGTGACGATGAGTTGATAACCGTTGGCATCGGCGGTTTCCTGCAGGCCTTTTTCAAGGTCCTGATAAAACGGATGTGTGCGCGTGAGTAGGGAAACACCGATTACAACACCCGAGTTTGTGGACGTGCCCGATTTGGTGTTGCTGTCTGCTTCGGATTTTTTTCCGCAGGAAGTGACAAGAATGAGCGGTGCGAAGAGGACAGAGAACAACCTGAGTGTGAAGCGCATGACGGCGGCCTTTCGTCGATTTGAAATCTGTTCTACGCGCCCAAAAGTTACGCATTCAATTTGCGCTTGGCAACGGGAAACGCGGCCCTGTGTTTTTTCTTGTTGCGGTTTGCGGAAACGTCTACATCTTGTTCAACTATTATGACTTGGTACCTTCAATGGGTGGCCGAACACCCGCTCTGGTCGGCCGCCGTGCAGTTCGGATTGCTTGGGACACTGGGCGAAGCGCTGTCGGCGAGCATGCAACGCCGGCGACCGTCGCTTCCCGGAAACTGGTGGCAGGCTCTCGCCAAAGTACTGGCCTGGGCGGTGCTTGGAATTGTCGTCAAGTACGGATTTGCGGGAATGAAAGGATTCACTCAGGCATTACTTGACCATCAGATGTTACCACAGCTTTTTGCAGGTGGCGTTGGCTGGGCGTTTGCTGTCTCCGTATTGACTAATCTGTTGTTCGGCCCCCAAATGATGTTTTTCCATCGGCTCGAAGACAACTTGATCGCGTGGAAATGGAATACGCAGGGCCTGACCAAAGCATGGTGGACACTTATCTGGTTCTGGATTCCCGCGCACACCGTGACATTCAGTCTTCCGGCAGATTATCAAATTGGCCTGGCGGCGGTCTGGTCGGTGGTGCTGGGGTTTATTTTAGGAATATCCAAACAGCGAGGATAGTGCACAAAATCACGCAATTTCCAGGTCTGAATTCAGGTGCTGCCTATCTCCCATTGAGAACTGAATACCATGCGCCGACGCCCAAAGGTTGAGCCGCCACCCATACGACGAGAGCGTCATCATTTACTCTTAGATCACACTTTGATACGAAACGGCGAAGCCCCAGAGTCCAGACGAAGTCTAAGCTGGGAGACAGGGATTCGAACCCCGATTCTACGGTCCAGAGCCGCATGTCCTACCGTTGGACGATCTCCCAGTTCACGGTATTGAATTGCCGACCAGACGCCGCAAAGGGCGGTCGGCCGGCAAAGCGACTCCGAATATAACAGGATGGGGCAATGTGTCAAGCGACCGGTGGAGCGGCTTTTTACCGAGAGCGGTGGGAAAACTGGTGAAACAAGAAGGCCTGCCCGCGGACATTAACAGTAGCCCGTTTGGCGATGACTTTGTTGCGTAGCGCGACTGTTTCGCCCCTCTTAACCCGTAGCCGATCAGCCGGGAAGGCGGTGCCGGTACAGGTGAGCGTGATTGCCGGAGTAAGCGGGACCATTGAAACAGTGTCGCCAGTCGAATTTGAGATTACACATGAGCGATCACGCAGAAAGATGATCTCGTAGGCGGCGTTGACCAGCCGGAGTTTCAAATTGCGGTTGCGGCGATGTTCGACCAGCGACGCCAACAGCATCAGGTTGCCGGTGAAATGATCGGCTTCGCCAAAGATCGGCTGGACAATATCTATTGAGGTCGCGCCGTGCTTGATGGCCGACTCAACTGCCAGTTGTGTGTCGGTTTTGTCTTTGTTAACCGGGAACAAGGCAATCTCAGATTTGGGGAATTCGCGGCGCGGGTCGCGCTTGATTGAATCGAAATCACCGACAATCAAGCGGGGCCTCAGGCCCGCTTTTTGAAAGAAACTCAGGCCGCCGTCGACAGCAATGCAGAATTTCCCCTTGGCGATTGCACGATAAAACGGCAGGTGGCGATGACCGTAGGTGCCGTGAAGAAATAAGGCGAATGATTTCATTTACATTTATAGTGAAAGAGCCAGGCTTCCGGCGCCCAACAAAGCCGTCTTCTCTTCGATGATGACCCCGACCGGCATCTTGGCTAAGAGCGCTTCCATTTTGCCTCGTTTGACAAACCGCTCCATGAACTTTCCCTTGTCCAGCGCGGTGATGATTTGCGGGGCGATGCGGCCGCCAATGAACACGCCTCCAGTGGTCATACCTTTTAGTGCAAGATTAGCCGCTTCGGAGGCATAGCAATCGATAAAGATATCGAGCGTGCGAACCGAGGTTTCGTCTTTGCCCGCGAGTGCATTCTCAATAATGTGTGTGGGACGATCGGCCAGATCGAACCAATCGGGACGGGGTAAGCCGCGGGTTTCGACCAAGAAGTTAAAGATGTTTTCAAGGCCACGCAAACTGACAACATCTTCAACCTCGACATGCCCGAGTTCCGCATAGAGAAATTCCCAGAGTTCCAACTCGAGTTGATTACCGGGGGCAAAGTCGGCATGGCCCCCTTCAGAGGCATACGGATGCACGTGGCTGTTTTCAGAATAAATAAGCGCCTGACCAAGGCCGGTGCCGGCGGCGATCAGTCCCAAATTCCCTGCATGAGCTTTGATGCCGCTGTTGATGGTGAAGAATCGGTCAGCAGACAGGCGCGGAAGACCGTGGGCGGTGGCGACGATGTCATTGACCAATTTCACTTTCGGGATGTTGAATTTCTTTTCCAGATTCCCGGCGATGATGTGCCAGGGAAGATTCGTTGTTGTCACTTCGTTTTGAAGCACGGGTCCGGCAACGCCGAGGCAAGCGGCGGTGAACGAATGATTGTGCTTTTTCAGGTATAGTTCGAGAATAGAGCCGAAATCGCGAAAATCGCGGCTTAAGTACCGCACATATTCACGCAGTTCAAGGCGATCCCCCGATTCGCGAACGCGGGCCAGGTCGACATGAGCGCCGCCGATATATCCGGTGAGAATGTCTTTCATAAGGTCAGCACGGGGCCGCTCCAGTTCAATTGCGAGGCGGCGGCTTGATCGAGTAGCCAGACAGTCCGTTCGGCCGCCACTTGCGATACCGGTAGTTTACTTCTTTCTTCGGTCGAATCAAGTGCCGTCTTGACCGAGCTCGCTTTGGATTTGCCGGAAACTAGTAAAAGGACAGCCCGAGACGCGTTGATTAGTTTCATTGAAAACGACAGGCGGTGGGTATTGAGCTTCTTTACCCATGGCGCGATCACCAATGCGTTCTCATTCGAATCCCGGTCATCACCCGGGAAGATCGACGCCGTGTGGCCGTCGGCTCCCATTCCAAGAATGGTCAAATCAAGTTGTGGTACACCGCCAACACGGGCGGCGCTCTTTGACTCGATCAATCTCGAATAGCGCACGGCTTCAGCAGACAGATCTTTGGATTCTCCGTGCATACGGTGTATGATACCCGAGGATATGCCCAGCGGTTCAAACAATATTTTTTGTGCAAGGCCAAAGTTGGAGTCGGGATGTTCCGCGGACACGGTTCGTTCATCTGAGAAGAAGAATTCACAGTGCAAATTTAGTAGCTGGCCGTTCGTTGGGTTCGCGGCAAGAGCATCATACAACAAAGTCGGGGTCGAACCGCCGGAAAGTGCCAGGAGAAACCGTCGACCCTCGACTAATCCGATTTCGCCCAGAACAAATTGCGCGGCGGCATAAGCAAGAGCATTCTGGTCTCTACAGACGACAATTTCCCGGACTGCCATTGAAACTTAGTCTCTCTTCCCTATTCGAGAACAACGGCAGTGCCGGAGGCCGACACCATGAGCATTGAGCCGGTGCCGACTGTTTCGTAGTCCAGATCGACCGCGATCACAGCGTTGGCGCCGAGCTGACTGGCCTGCATACACATCTCATCCAGAGCAATCGTCTTGGCTTTGGACAGCTCCTGTTCGTAGGCGGCAGAACGACCGCCGACGATATCGCGGATATTCGCAAAGATGTCCTTGAAAATATTCGCACCCAAAATTGCTTCACCGGAAACCAATCCGATGTACCGGGCGACTTTCTTTCCTTCAACGTTGTTGGTGGTGACTACGAGCATAGCGATTCTCTCTTTCGATGATAGTTATTCGTTTTCATGTCATTATGGAATCGGTAACATCGTCATTACTCGCTGAACTTCTGCATATTCACGAAAATCTGCGCCACCGCCGTTGGTCGCCGCCAACACGTATGACACCAAGCCGGTCATGCCGCTGTGACCGGCGAGAGGACGATTGTCAATGTGAACCTGACCGTCGCAAAATCCGCCGTGGCGTGATCGGTTGGCTGTGACAGTCATCCGAGATCGATCCACGAAGACAATGTTCAGTACTTGGTTGGTGTTAGTTGTGGGTACCCAACTGAGGGTTACCGGTTGACTGCGATGGGTAAAGCGGACTGTTCCATTTGATTTATCAACTCTTCCGTTGTCTGCCAGGCGATGGACTAACCACCCTGCAAAAAGCGGATCAAAGCGCTCACGTGAGTTATCGTAGCAGATCTCAATATGTGCCGTCGGCGTCGCACTCGGGCGTAGACTGGTAGGCACGAAAGTCGATTGTCAGAACCGGTACCGAGTCGACCAATAGTGATCGTACGGCGCCACCGATGAAGTTCGACCGGGGTTCGTCGGAGATGATTTCGATGATCTCCCAGCAAACCAGGGCGTCGAGTTCGGAATTGAATTCGCAAGCAGTTCGAACGAAGGCACAGTATGTGGTAAGAGATTCATCGACAATGACGAGGAAGACGCGCGATGGATGACGGGTAGCGATCTGTTGGGCAAGATTTTCAGCATCGAGGCGGGAGTCGGCATCGGCGACAACGAGAATATTGGCAAGGCAGTTTTTGACCAGAGGCCTTCCCTCGTCGCCGTGCGAACCCTGCAACCAGATTTCGTTGAGACGGGCCTCGATCAGATCGGCGCTGACCGGCAGATACCCTCCTTCTAATACGACATCCGGCGCACCACTCATAACCGGACCCAGGCGCGGCTGTCGCGTTCAAGTAGCCGATCCGATTCGGCTGGCCCCCAACTACCAGCTGAATATGCACTCAAAGGTAAACTCTGCCAGTGATTGGTTATGCGGTCAATGTGTTGCCAGGAAAGCTCGACTTCATCTTCGCGTGCGAAAAGAGTGGCGTCGCCGACCACAGCATCGAGAATGAGCCGCTCGTATGCTTCAGGTGAGGCCACACCGAATGCGCTTGAGTACATGAAATCCATGCGCACCGGCGCGATGCGCGAGAGCTGGCCGGGGACTTTGGCCCCCAAAGAGAGCGAGATGCCTTCGGCCGGCTGTATTCTGAGCCGCAAAATGTTTGGGCTTCGGGTGCCGCATTCTGATTGTTTGAACAACGCCAGCGGCGGCGCTTTGAACACGATCGATACCTCTGTGACTCGCTTGGGAAGACGTTTGCCGGCCCGAATATAAAACGGCACGCCCGACCAGCGCCAGTTGTCGATCAAACACTTCATCGCGACAAATGTGTCGGTAGTCGAACTTGGCGGGACACCTGTTTCCTGAAGATACCCGCTCACTTGCTCGCCGCCAACCGATCCGCCGACATACTGACCCCGCACGACACGCGCGGAAAGTTCCTCGCGCTCGAATGGGTGCATCGACTTGAGTACTTTCGCCTTCTCATCTCGAATCGCACCCGCTTCAAATGAGGCCGGCGGCTCCATCGCGATCAGGGCAAAGACCTGCATGATATGTGACTGCACCATATCTCGAATGATGCCGGCCGAATCGAAATATCCCGCCCGCGATTCAATACCGAGCGATTCGGCGACGGAGATTTGAACGTGATCGATATACCGGCGGTTCCAGAGTGGCTCAAAGATCGAGTTACCAAGGCGAAAGACCAGAATATTCTGAACTGTTTCTTTCCCCAGATAGTGATCGATGCGAAAAACCTGCGACTCGGAGAATGCGCCGTGCAGAATGCCGTTGAGCCGCCAAGCCGACGGTGTGTCGTGACCGAATGGTTTTTCAACAATAACGCGCGACCAACCGGTGGAATCGGATGTCCGGCTCACCAAATGAGCCGCGCTCAAATTATGAATAATCGGCTCAATGGCGTCGGGCGGTGTCGCCAAATAGAACAGGCAATTGTGCTCGGAGTGACGCTCAAGAGTGGTATGGCGAAGACGGTCGTTGAGCCGCCGGTAGGCCGATTCGTCGTGGAACTCGCCGCAGACGTACGATAGATGAGAGATAAATTGGACAAGCTGTTCTTCAGATTCCGGCCTGCGCCGGGAAAATGATTTGATGGCGCTCGACATTTCTGCTCGGAATTGATCGTCGGACTTTTCGCGCCTCGCAAAGCCGATGATTGTAAACGGGGCAGGGAGAAAACCGTCGACAAACAGATTAAATAACGCCGGAATGAGTTTTCGTTTGGTCAAATCTCCCGAGGCGCCGAAGATAACCAGCGAAAACGATCCTGCTCTGCGCGTCGCGCTCAGGTGAGAGGCGAGCGGATTCTCCAATAGAGTATCGGTATTGATCATTTGACTTCTTTGACGGCGTGGCCACCGAATTGATTCCGAAGCGCCGCCAGCACCTTGGCCGAAAACGAATCTTCCTGGCGGGAACGAAACCGGCTCATCAGCGCATACGTAAGCGACACTGCGGGGACATCGCGATCAATGGCTTCGATAACAGTCCAGCGTCCCTCGCCCGAATCGGCGACATATCCTTTCAATTTGTCCAGGTTGGGGTCTTCGGCAAAAGCGCGGGCGGCCAGTTCCAATAGCCATGACCGCACGACCGAACCTTGATTCCACAAGTTTGACACCGCCGCCAGATCTATCTTGTACTCTGATGCCTTGAGAATTTCAAACCCTTCGGCGTAGGCCTGCATCATGCCGTACTCGATACCGTTGTGGATCATTTTGACATAATGCCCGGCGCCACTTGGGCCGCAGTGCATATACCCGTTCGGCGGTGCGAGGGTGCGAAAGATCGGTTCAACTGTTGTAAAGGCACTTTTGTCACCGCCGATCATCAGGCAGTACCCGACCTTGAGTCCCCAGACCCCGCCGGAAGTTCCAGAGTCAAGCAATTGGATTCCTTTTCCGGCAAGAATAGCGCTTTGCGCTTTGGTGTCGTGGAAATTGGAATTGCCGCCGTCAATGATGATATCTCCGGCATTGAGTAGGCCCGACAAGTCATGTATCACTTGTCGCGTGGCGTCGCCCGATGGCACCATCACCCAGACGATCTTCGGCGACGGGAGCAGGTCGACCAGATGACCTAACGATGTGGCCCCCGCGGCGCCCACTTTCACTGCCTCGGCCACCGCCGACTCTCTCCGCGCAAAGGCAACAATCTGGTGCCCGCCCTGAGTCAACCGGGTGACCATGTTCAGTCCCATCTTGCCAAGTCCGACGAATCCTATTTTCATCGCGACACCCGCGCTGACTGCAAGAGCGAATTCACTTTCCGTTCGATACCAGCGGCGTCGAGCCCCAGCAAACGGCAGACATCGTCGGGATTCCCCGATGACCCGTATGCTTCCACGCCCATCTTGGAAAATTTGGTGACCAGCCCCATTTCATACAGACGCGCGGCAATGGTCGTACCCAAACCAGTTTTGATATTGTGGTCTTCGATTGTTACCACCTGTTCATACTCCGCGATCATTCGCAAATCGTCAGGGTGAATATCCGACCAATCAGAAACCGAAATCAAAGTCACTCGCTTTCCGTTCTGATTGAGTTTGTTCCAGGCGGGCAAAGCATGCTGAGTCATGTTGCCGGCACAGACAATTGCAAGATACTCTCCTTTGCGAAGCGTTTCCATCCGGCCGTAGCGATACCGGTACTGCTCGCCGAAATATGGCTTGCCAACCTCGTCCAGCACAATTGGCACAACCGCCCGTCCCATAATCACTGCGAAATTGCCGGGTGTCGAGAGCACGTACCGTACCACCCGGTCAGTTTGATTTGGGTCGGCAGGTGTGATGACTTTCCAACCAAAGGTGGAATTGAGTAAAGCAAAATAGTCGATGCACTGATGCGTCTTGCCATCTTCCCCGGCATTGACGCCGGAATGAGTGCAGAACATCTTCACGTTGGAGTGATTGATATCGTTGAGTCGGGCCTGATTGTAGGTTTCATCGATCGCAAACGCGCCAAAGTCGGCCCAGACTGATATTGCCCGTTCGGCGGAAAGCGCTCCTGCGGTGGCGGCGGTTGAATGTTCGGCGATACCTACCTGGAAGAAGTTGTTTGGAAACTTTTTTGCGAAGCCGTCAGTCTTGACCGATTTTGCCAGATCGCAATCGAAAACAGCGATGGCAAATCCGGGTCGATCGATATTTGCCTCGGCGACCGATACCAACGCATTACCGAAAGCACTTCGACAATCGGTCTTATCGGTCGCGCCAAGAATGATAGGCGCGCCGGGGAGAACTTCCGGATACGGCACATGTTTCTCTTCGAACTTCGGCGGCGGTCCCTGTTTCCGGCGGGCGATGAGCGCTTCGACGTCATTCTCGGTGCCGCCGATTTCGGCGAGCGCGGCTCCAATCTGTTCGAGTTTCACCGGAGCGCCATGGTAGTCTTCTTTGTTCTCCATGAAACTGACACCTTTGCCCATCACCGTTTTCGCCAGTATCATGATGGGAGCGCCGGTATTGTGCGTCGCCTTGTAGCAAGCAGAATAGATTTGGTTAAGATCGTGACCGTCAATTTCGATCACCTGCCACCCCGAGGCCTCCCATTCGGCGCGAATATTGATCGGCATAATGTCATTGATCTTTCCGGAGATCTGCAGGCCGTTATAATCAATGAAGGCAGTCAAGTTGCGAAGTCCAAATTTCGTGGCTACATGTCGCGCTTCGATGAGCTGTCCTTTTTGCTGTTCTCCGTCGCCCATCAGCACCCAGGTGTGAAAATTCTGTCCGGAAATCCGCGCGTAGATCGCTTTGCCAACTCCCGCCGATAAGCCCTGACCGAGATTGCCGGTATCCCACTCGACACCGGGAATATCGCGCTCCACATGGCCTTCAAACGGCGAGCCAGCCTGACGGAATCCGTGGAGCGCCGGGCCAATATCGAAAAACCCGGCGGCTGAGAGAGCGCTGTAGACACCGGGAGTGGTGTGACCATGGGAAACGACTATCCGATCGCGGTCGTCGCGCATGGGATTGTGCGGATCGACATTGGCGAGATTGTACAGTGTCAGATACATCTCAAGTGATGACATCGATCCGCCGGGGTGACCGGAAGAGGCGACTGTGGTCATTTTGAGAATGTTACCACGGCAAAGGCGGGCCATATCGGTCAGATTGGTGTGCCATTCGGTGGGAAGTTGTGGCTCGCGAAAACCGCGCCAGGGAGAAAATTCCATTTCTTGATTCCTTCTATTTTGTAAACGATTTTTTCAATGATTGTTCCAACTGGGCGATAGCGCTCGCCGGGTTGCCGTCAACCGCCAGTACGAGCACCGGGAGCTTGCGCGACACCAGGGCCTGCGTGTCGCCGATTGCTTGAGCGCTGATCAGGTCGCCAAAAGAAAAATACCGGCCCGGAATGGGCAGATTGTCGTACTTCTCGCGCACCAAAATGATAAAGACGCCTGAGCGCGGTCCGCCTTTGTACAATTGGCCGATTGAGTGCAGGAAACGCGGGCCGTATCCGCGCAAAGATGTTAACGTTGTGCGCTTTCGTATTGTTAACCGCAGAGAAGCGATAGCTTTTTCCGAAGCGCGGGTTGATTCGAAGTAGGAAAGGATCGACAGATACTTTGGCGGTTTCTCCGTTTTCAGAAAATGCCTGAGTATACAATCGAGCGATGTACAGTCTGCTTCGTTGAAGCTTTTGCGCGACTCGACCGCCACGAGTGATAGTTTCCCCCAGCGACGCTGAGGCTCTTGTTTGGGAAACACCTTTGAACTTTGAAACGCCTTTAGTATTGCCTGGGTGTTGTTCTTGCTCTCGGTAACATTTGGCTCATCGAAGGGATTGATCTTCAAGAACGCACCGCAGGCGGCAGTGGCCGCTTCCCATAAGAGAAACTGGCTCCCCAATTGATACTTGGTATTCAATTCGATTTTGACGCACG
>JBGAWZ010000121.1:0-5738 GCA_044227335.1 Candidatus Zixiibacteriota bacterium
CAACTCCCAGCTTATTGAAAATACGAAATGACTTTCCCGTATACTTCGTCAGTTGTTTTCTGACTTGTTGTTTCCACTATCACTCTGAAGATCGGCTCGGTGTTGGAACTCCGAATCTGGAGCCATCCCGAGTCGAAATCGAACCGAAGGCCATCCTGGCGATCGACCCTTACCGGGCCGCAAAGCGCTGATACTGTCGACTCAAAAGCGGCCAATCTCGACGAAAAGTCGTTCGGCAATAAAGCTTTGCCCTTTATACTATAATAACGAGGAAAGGATCTGACAAGTTCCGAAAGTGTCTGCTTTGAGCGGCTCAAAGCAGACAAAACGAGCGCCGCCGCAACCAGCGAATCGCGGCCGGCGTGAAACGACGGATATATCACGCCGCCATTTCCCTCTCCGCCGATCACTCCCTTGACTGTGCGCATGAGCGCGACGACATTCGATTCCCCCACTTTGGACAAATAGACTTTTGATCCCATGGCGCTGGCGACATCGGCGGTGGCTTTTGACGTCGACAAATTGATTACGGTCGCACCTTTGGTCGTCCGCAAGACTTCTTGAACTGCAACAGTCAGCGTATGCTCTTCACTGACTGCCTTTCCGGTTTCATCGACCAGCGCCAGGCGGTCGGCATCGGGATCGCACGCCATACCAAGATCTGCCTTGCGTTTTTTGACTTCACGCGCCAACTGCGACAAATTTTTCGGTGTCGGCTCCGGCTCATGCACGAAGTTGCCGTCACCCTTACAGTTGATTTCGATCACTCGAACGCCGAGCTTACGCAGTAACATCGGCAACGCCACTGAACCTGCGCCGTTGATGGCGTCAACTACCACTGTAAACTTTTTGGCTTTAATCTGCGACTTGCGCACTGTTTTGAGAGCCAGCGTTTTGGCAATGTGCTTTTCCGCCCAACCGGATTGAGCCCTGACCTTGCCGAGCGATTTGACTGAGGCAAACGCAAATTCACCGGATTTGTAAAGTGCATCAAGTTCGCGGTACTCGTCGGCGGTGATAAACTCACCCGTTTTGTTGAAAAATTTAAGGGCGTTCCATTGGCCCGGATTGTGCGAGGCGGTCACACAAATCCCGCCGACTGCCATAAGCGCTTTCACCGCGATCTCGACTGTTGGGGTCGGCACGATTCCTATATCGATGACATCAATGCCGACTGAGGTCAGTCCCGCGATCACCGCGCTTTTTACCATCTCCCCCGAGGGTCGGCTGTCGCGCCCAATTATCACCGTTCCGCGTTTGAGAAATGTCCCGAATGCGCATCCATAGCGCGTGATCAAAATAGGATCGAGTCCGTTTCCGACTACTCCGCGAATGCCGGAGGTCGACGCGACCAATTCGGGCTTTGCTGTTTTGGTTTCAGTCATATTAGTCAAGTGCCTACAATGTTACATATTATCGACCGGTTTGAGCCGTGTTTTACCGGGATATACGAGTCCTTTTGGTCACTCCCAGCGCCTTCTGCATCGCGCCATGTATGAGTCCATTCGAGGCCAGCATATCGGGGTGATAAATCGAATACTCCTTGCCATTCAGACGGGTCCGTTTTCCTCCCGCCTCTCGCAATATAAGATCGGCGGCGGCGGTGTCCCAAGGATGAAGTTTCAGCTCCCAAAAACCGTCGAGCCGTCCTGCGGCCAGCCAGCAGATATCGATTGCGGCCGAGCCGGGACGACGAACGCCCTGCGCCTTTTTCGCCATTCTCGCAAAGTACCCTAGATTATTCTGTGGCGATGTCGCTATGTCGTACGCAAACCCGGTTGCGAGCAGTGCCCGTTCCAACCGCTTTTCTCGGGAGACATGAATTCTCTCGCTGTTCACGAAGGCCCCGCCTCCGCGGACCGCGTGGAACAGCTCCCCTCGCTCGGGATCGCAGACCGCGCCGACAATCACCTCGCCTTTGTACTCAAGGGCGATCGACACGCAGTAGATGGGAAAGCCGTGCGAAAAATTGACTGTCCCGTCAAGCGGATCGATAATCCAGCGGTATTCGGAACCCGAAGTCCTTCGGGCGGTGTTTTCTTCGGTAACAATATCATGTCCGGGAAATCGCGACTTGATTTCGGAAACAATGGATTTCTCCGAACGCAGGTCGACTTCGGTGACCGGATCGATCCGTCCCTTATAGCTGATCTTCATTCGGCGATTGAATCCGGCTTTGAGCAGTTTGCCGGCGTCGATTGCCAAACGACGTGCGAATTTGTGTGTCGAGATCAATTGACTATCGGACTTCATCAGGCGTTTCTTTCCACCGGTTTTTCGCCCTGTTGACGGCGGTACTGCAACTGATACAATTTGTAATATATGCCACGCTGGTCGAGCAGTTCCTGATGTTTCCCCATCTCCCGAATTTCGCCTTTGTGCAGGACGATGATTTTGTCGGCCTTCTCAATTGTGGAGAGGCGATGCGCGATAATGATCGAGGTTCGCTCCGCCATCAGTTCATCCAGCGCCTGCTGTATTAACCGCTCAGTTTCGGTGTCAATCGAACTGGTTGCTTCGTCCAGTATCAGAATATCCGGATTGTACGCCAGCGCCCGTGCAAACGACAACAACTGTTTTTGCCCGGTGGAAAGGGTCGCGCCACGCTCCTGGATGGTCGTTTTGATCCCCTGCGGCATCCGGTCGAAGAATCGATCATACCCGACCCGTGTGAGCGCCCGGCGGATTTCGTCGTCGGAAATCTTCTGATCACGGAGGCGCACATTTGAGGCATAATCGCCGCTGAACAAGAAGACATCCTGCAAGACCAATCCCAGATGCGAGCGAAGATCACTCACCTGCATATCTTTCAGTTCAACACCATCAAGTTTGATCGACCCCTTCTGATAGTCGTAGAATCGATAGAGCAGTGAAACCATCGAGCTTTTCCCCGCGCCGGTCGCCCCCACCAGCGCGACTTTTTCGCGCGGCGCGACTGAAAATGAAACATCCTTGAGCACCCAGTCCTGTTCGTTGTACGCAAACCAAAGATGCTCTACGTCGATCTTACCTGAAAACCTCGGCGGCGCGACGGGCGTAACCGTCTCTACCACTTGTACCGGCGTATCCAAAAGCTGGAAGATTCGCTCAGAAGACGCCATCGACGACTGCAGGATATTGTACTTTTCCGACAAATCCTGGATCGGACGATAAAACCGCTGAACCAATTGAATGAACGCAACCAGCTCGCCGAACGTAAGCAATTGCGTTTCGATCTTCACACCACCGAAATACAAAAGCAATCCGGCCGAGAGCGTGCCGATCAATTCCACCGTAGGGAAAAAGACCGCGTAATAGTAGACCGAGCGGAAATGCTGAGTGCGCAGATCGGTGTTTATCTTATCGAATTTGTCATATGCCCGAGCTTCCTGTGTGAAGAGCTGGACAATTCTGATACCCGTCAGATGCTCCTGCAAATACGCATTCAATCTAGCCGTCTTCAGACGAACTTCGCGGTAGACATCCCGAACTTTGGCGCGAAAGACAAAAGTGGCCGCGATCAATAACGGCAATACCAGAAACGTAATCAGCGCCAATTGCCAGTTGTAATACAACAGCATGGCGAAAATGAAAATGAGCGTGAAGATATCGCCGACAATCGAGACAACCCCTGAGGAGAATAATTCGTCGAGCACATTTACATCATTGGTCACTCGTGTCAGCATTCGACCAACCGGATTCTTGTCAAAGTACCCCAGGTGGAGTTTCTGCAAGTGTTTGAAGACCTGCATGCGGATATCGAATTGGACCTTTTGCCCCAGCCACATGGTGATATAGGTCTGGCCGTACGTCGACCCGAAACTAACCAGCATCACCACCAGATAACCCATGACAATCCAGCTGAACCCCGAGGCATCCTGTTTGGCGATATAATCGTCGATTGCCACTTGTATCAGCCACGGCAGAGCTACTTGCGTGGCCGACCCGATCAGAAGTAGCGCTACCGCAAGGGCCGTCACGCCGCGATACGGCTTCAGGTACGACAAGAGCCGCCGCATCAGCCGGGCGTCGTACGCCTTCCCCAGCGCTTCTTCTTCGTGGAAACCGTTTTCGGCCATCTACAATTGCTCCAGTTCGGCCGCCAGCAATTGCGAACGGTACAGCTCGGCATAATTTCCACCGATCGCCATAAGTTCCTCGTGCGTCCCTTGCTCGACGATCTTGCCGCCTTCTAAGAAAATAATCAGGTCGGCATCTTTTACTGAAGACATCCGGTGCGAGATGATAAACGTGGTGCACTTTTTAGCCCGCCCGCGAATCGCTTCGTTGATTTCGTGATCGGTCTCGGTATCGACCGCCGAAGTGGCGTCGTCAAGAACCAAAATAGCCGGATTGATCGCCAGCGCTCGTGCTATGGCTGTTCGTTGCTTCTGTCCGCCCGAGAGTGTTATCCCTCGTTCACCGACCATGGTCTCGTACGCGGCGGGAAATGATTCGACATCCTTGGATAGCGCAGACATCCGCGCCGACTCTTGAACCGAATCCATCGACGCACCCTCCCGGCCGAACCGGATATTGTCAGCCATTGTGTCGGAAAACAAGAACGGCTCCTGTGTGACAAACCCAATCTGACTGCGCAGTGATTTCACGCCCCAGTCGTTCAGATCGGCGCCGTCGATGAAGATCATCTCGCGGTGCACGGGGTACATTCGCGACAAAAGTGTAACGAGGGTCGTTTTCCCCGAGCCGGTGAGACCAACCACCCCGACTGTCTGCCCTGGTGCGATTTTTAGGGTGATTCCGTCTAACACCGGTTTGCCGTCATAGGCAAAGATCAAATTGCGAAATTCGACTTCGCCGCGCATTTCTTTATGCACCGGGTTGACAATTTCGTCGCGGATATCGCTTGGTGTATTCAAAATGGCGTTGATCCGATCTAGCGAGGCAGTCCCTCGTTGATAGAGCGACATAACCCAGCCAATCGCCATCATCGGCCAGTACAAAATACTCAAGTAGACAAAAAATGCGACCATCGTACCGAGCGGCAGTGTGCCGTGAAGAACATCCAGCCCGCCAAAGTATAGCACCACGAGATTAAGCCCCGCCGCCAAAAACGCGATCAGAGGAAAGAATGTCCCATACAGCCGCGCCATCTCAAGGTTCAGCTTTACATACGTTTTCGACATCCCGGAGAAGTGTTCGATTTCTTCGTTCTCCTGACGGTACGCCCGCACTACCCGCACTCCGGCCAGATTCTCCTGCGCGGTAGCCGTCAACAGCGAAAAATGCTCCTGAATTCTGATAAACTTTTTGTGTACCAAATTGCCCAGCACATAGACCATCACCGGAAAAATGAGCGACGGAATCAGCGAATAGATTGTCAGGCGCGGCGAGAGATAAATCATCATCGTCACCGCCATAATCACCGTTACAATGGTGTTGGAAATCTGCATGATTCCGGGGCCGATCATTTGGCGAACTGCTTCAAGATCGTTGGTGGCGCGGGCCATCATATCGCCGGTTCGATTAGTGTCATAAAACGACGGCGACAGCGAAAACAAATGCCGGGTCAATTCGGCGCGAATATCATATTCCAGCCGGCGCGACATCCAGATAATCGTGCGGCGCATCATGAACCGGAAAAACCCGGCCAGCGCCGACAGTGCGATCATCATCACGACAAATTTGAGAATGACCCCCGAGCTTTCCCTTTTTTCGAGCTTATCAAAAATCACTTTCACCAGATACGGGTTGACCAGCAGAAAACCGTTGGCCAACAAAACCGACACACTGCCCAA
>JBGAWZ010000122.1:0-6739 GCA_044227335.1 Candidatus Zixiibacteriota bacterium
GTAGGTTCGTCGGCCAACAGTAGATCTGGATCAGTCACTAATGCGCGGGCAATCGCCACGCGTTGCTCCTGACCGCCGGAGAGCTGATTGGGATAGTGCTTCATCCGGTCACCCAGACCGACGATCGTGAGGGCTGTTTCCACCTGTTTCTTGCGTTCCGCTTTGCTCATCTTGAGTAGCAAGAGGGGGAGCTCGACATTCTCAAAGGCGTTCAGCACCGGGATCAAATTATAGAATTGAAAAATGAATCCGACATGCGCCGAGCGCCAGGCGGCCAGTCCACTCTCGGACAGCGAAGACAGATCAGCATCGCCAACTTTTACCCGTCCGTTTGATGACCGATCGATTCCGGCAAGAAGATTCAGTAATGTCGTCTTGCCCGAGCCGGAAGGCCCCATCAATGCCAGAAATTCACCTTTTGGAATTTCAATGGTAATGTTGCGCAATACGGGAATTTCCAGCGAATCCCGCCAATACGATTTTGAAACCGACTCTACTCTAACCAATGTTTCTGCCATACCGTCCGCTCTATTGGATAATAGTTATCTTCTGACCTGTTTCCAGCTTACCCGGGGGGGACAACACTATCTTTTGTCCGGGTTGAAGTCCGCTGGTGATTTCTATCTGTGATCCAATTTCTTTACCTGTCTGTACGGTCGTCATGTTGACCACTTCACCGTTTATTGCAAAGACAACTTTGTCCGCTCCGCGCGTAGTAACCGCGTCTTTGGGCACGGTCACCATACTCGAGCCGCTTGACTGGCGCAAATCGGAAGAGTCGACAAAGAAACTCACCCGCGCAGACATCTCCGGGAGCACTCTTTCATCAAGTTGATCAAAGGCGACCCGTGTCAACACGGTTGCCCGTGCGCGGTCGGCCGTCGGCACTATTTTCTTCACCGAACCGGGATACCGCACAGTCGGATAGGCGTCCAAAATAATCTCGCACGGCCTGCCGACCCGCACCCGATCTAGATTGGATTCTGAAACATCAGCTTCGACCTCAAGCGATGACATATCAGCCAGCGTGACCACTGATCCCTTCGATCGATTCCAGATCGGCGTCGGTAATTGATCCGGACTTGAAGAGTGATTGCGCCCGACGGTACTTGCGCCCTTTATCCAGTGAATCGACTTCAGCTTGCTGTAGGGTCGCTTTGGTCAGATCGAGCGTTGCCATAAAATCTTTGTTGTCCAGCCGCGCGATCACCTGACCGGCTTTCACCAGGTCGCCCTCTTCAAAGCCGAGAAATTCCAACCGACCAGTCGCCTTGGAGGCAACTTCCGCTTTGCGTTGAGCAACGACATATCCAGAAGCGACCAAATTCGCCGAGGCATCATTGCCGGTGACAAGCGTCGCGGATACAACCCGCACCGACATTGCCGGAGTCAGTCGGTCGCTCAATAGGAAATACCCAATCACCAGCACGATTGCCGCAACGATTATTCCAAGCCAGGTCCACAGCTTGCTTGGTGGACGGTCGGAAGTCTTCTTACTTTTGTCTATGCGAAGCGAAGAAAGGTCTGCGTCGGTCACGTCCCAATTCCAATCGGTTCAGTCAACTTATTTTGAACCCCAATATGCATTGTGAATCGGATGCGGGCAAGTCGCCGCCCACAAAATGCGATACAGATTTGTTTGAGTTGCGTTACCAAATGCCAAGTTGATCTTTGGCAAGGTCGGAAGCCATTTCCTTGGGGTCCCACGGCGGGTCCCAGACCAGCACTATCTCACACTTGGTGACACCGTCAAGTTGCTCGACCTCGCGCTGGCACATCCGGATCAGCATCTCGCCATACGGACAGGCCGGCGTGGTGAGTGTCATTTTGACTTTCACCTCGCCGTTCTCTGAGATGATCGCGTCGTATATGAGTCCCAGATCAACCACGCCGATTCGGATTTCCGGATCCTGCACCGGCCGCAAGGCCTCTATCACTTCTTGTTTGGTCGGAATCGCCATTTCTGTCAGGCCTGTGCTGTCGGTTCTTCATCTTCAGTGTTAATCATGGTCTTCTCGTTCGGGTGACCGTCGCGGTATTTGCGAAGCCCCTCAACCAGCGTCACCCAAGCAAGGAGCGCACACTTTACCCTCACAGGAAACTGCCGGACTCCCTTGAGGGCGTCCAGATCGGCGAATTCTTTCGGGATTTCGGCTGAATCCCCTTTGAGCATCTTTCGAACGGCCTGCGCCAGCTTTTCTACTTCTTCAAATGATCTTCCCTTTACCGATTCGGCAAGCATCGAACCAGAAGCCACAGAGATGGCGCAACCACGGCAATTGACATGCACATCTTTGAGCACTCCGTTGTCCATCTCAACCTGCATCGAGATTTCGTCGCCGCAGGATGGATTCATGCCGTCGGAGGCAAAGTCGGAATGTTCCAGCGGCTTTTTCCCGCGCGGTGCGCGGAAATGATCTAAAATGATCTCGCGGTACATGTCGTCGAGTGGCTCGCTCATACGCCAAAATACTTTCTCATTTCGAGGAGCGCCTCGCATAAAGCGTCGATATCGCCCTTATCATTATACACATATAGCGAAGCCCTCGCGGTGGCGACTTTACCCAGCGCCTTGACCAGCGGTTGAGCGCAGTGATGACCGGCGCGAATAGCGATACCGCGCGAGTCAAGATACGTGCTGATATCGTGCGGATGAATATCCGGGTCGGTGAACGAAATCGCGCCGCCGCGGAGTTCGACCTCCTGCGGACCCTGAATCTCAAGCCGGGGGATTGCGCCCAACTTTTCCAGAGCGTAGGAAGTCAATTCCATTTCGTGAGCGCGAATGTTCGCCATGCCGAGTTGTTCCAAGTAAGAAAGAGCGGCATCGAACGCCACGACATCGGCGATGTTCGGCGTGCCGGCTTCAAATTTGTGCGGCAGATCATTCCAGGTAATCTTGTCGTAACGTACTTCACGGATCATTTCACCACCGAAATTGAACGGCGGCATCGCGTCTAAGAGAGCGCGGCGTCCCCACAGAATACCCACACCTGTCGGGCCGAGCATCTTGTGCGAGGAAAAAGCGTAAAAGTCGACGCCGAGTGTTTTCAAGTCGACCGGCAGATGCGGCGCCGCCTGAGCGCCGTCGGCCAAGACCACCGCACCTACTTTGTGCGCCAACTCTGCTATATGCGAAACGGGGGAGATAGTCCCGAGCACATTGGACATGTGCGAGATTGCCACCAGCTTGGTGCGTTTGATGATTAGTTGGTCGATACCGCTCAAATCGATATGGCCGCAGACTGTGATCGGGATTCGCTTGAGCACAGCTTTCTTTTTCTGAGCGAGAATTACCCACGGGACCAGATTGGCGTGGTGTTCCATCTCGGTGATAACTATTTCATCACCTTCTTTGATATTCTCCTCGCCCCAGGTGTAGGCGACCAGATTGATCGACTCAGTCGCGCCCCGTGTAAAAATGATTTCTTCTCGATCCACTCCACCGACAAACGACGCCACATGTGTGCGCGTTTTCTCGTATCCTTCGGTTGCCCGTTCGGACAACACATGAAGGCCGCGATGGACATTGGCGTTGCTTTTCCGGTAATACTCGCTTATTGCGTCGATCACTACGCGCGGTTTTTGGGAACTGGCGGCTGAATCAAGATACACCAGCTTGTGGCTGTTGATCCGCTCGTCAAGGATAGGGAAGTCAGCTTTTATACGAGCAACGTCGAGTGTGGTATGAGTGGTGGTCGGACGCGGGTTCGGTGTCGTTAGTTTCTCTGTCATGTCGGACGCTTTCATAGGAGTCCTTACTCCAGCCAAACCAGAATATCGGTTCCGTCGACCTTCACAGTCAAGATATCAATCGGCACGACCGCGGGCGGGGCAGTCACAGCGCCGGTTTTCAGATCGAATCGGGCGCCGTGGCGGGTGCACATGATTTCATTGCCCCGAACTCGACCGGAACTGATCGGCGCACCATCGTGGGTGCATTCGTCGGCCACTGCAAAGAATCCTTCCTGCGAATGCGCGACGACAAACTTGTGGCGGCCGACTTCGAACCCTTTCAATTTCCCCAGCGGTATGTCATCGACCGTCGCCACCCGAACAAAGCCGGCCATCTATTTCATCGCCTCCAGCCGGGTATCGATCAGCTCTGCGACCCGCAGGCGAAGTTCTTCCGGCACCAGATCAAGCGTCTTGCCCAGAAATCCGGCGACAATCATCCGCACGGCAGTGGCATGATCGATTCCGCGGCAATTCAAGTAAAACACCTGCATCGGGTCAATCGGACCGACCGTCGCGCCGTGCGTGCAACTTACATCTTCATTCAGAATTTCCAATTCGGGGATTGTCTCGGCTTTGGCTCCGGCTGTCAAAAGCAGATTGCGGTTTTCCTGATACGCCTGGCATCCTTTGGCGGATTGATCGATCCGAATAAGGCCGGTATAAGCCGAAGTCGCTTTGTCGCGGAGCGCGACCTTGAAATCGATATTGGAAGTCGTCGATCCTGAGGCATGGTGGTGGAGCGTGTGGTTATCGAACTGCTGATACTCGGTCCCAAACGCCAAGCCGAACATGCGAGAGTCGGCCCCTTTGCCGTTTAGGATCACGCCGAAATTTTGTTTGGACAGATTTCCACCAAAGGCCAGCGGGATTGTCACCATCTGGGCGCCCGCGTCAATGCGAGCGCGATGAGTCAGATACGAATTCATTCCCAGCGCCTGCCGTTGCAACGATAGGTATTGAATCCGGCTGTCCTGTCCGCCGATGATTTCAACTACGCCATGCGAGGTGCTGGTCGCGCTTGCAGTATCATCTGAGCCGCCGGTGTATTCATCGACAACTACCGCCTGTGAATTCTTTCCAGCTACAATTAAAAGTCTTGGAAATTGATGCGAATTCCCGGCGCCGGCTTCTCGTACCAGATGAATCGGCAGATCGATAGTTTTGTTGTCCGGCAGATAGACAAAAATGCCGTCCTGCCAGAGCGCCCCGTTTAGCGCTTCGAATTTCCCGGTCTGGCTATTTATCAAGGCATACAAATTCGGCTGGACCAACTGGGGATGAGACAAGATTGCCTTCGTAAGAGGCAAGACCACCAACCCGGCCTTTTCGGCGGCTGATGAAAGTCGCACCGAAATATTCTGGCCGCCGCGATCGAATGCCAGCGCCGAGATTTCACTCTTGTCGAGTTGAGTCGATAAAAGCGCCTCAGTCGCCTTGGTGTTTGCTGATTCGGTAAATGAAATGGTGCTAAGTTCACCGGTTAGGAACTTCGCCGGATCGGTGTAACGCCACAGGTGCAGTCCACGACGGGGGAGAGGAGTATCATTAAACTGCAATCGCTGAGCGTTTCGCTCTTCCGATAGCCATTGCGGCCCCTGCGTGACTCCCGAAGGGAGTTTATCAATTGTGAGTGCTTTGTCGGTCATCCGATTGACCCTTCCATTTCAAGCTGGATCAACCGGTTGAGTTCGACTGCGTATTCAAGAGGCAGTTCTTTGGTGAACGGTTCCATGAAGCCGTTCACGATCAACAAGCGGGCTTCATCTTCGTTCAGGCCTCGGCTCTGCAGATAAAACAGTTGCTCCTCAGCGACTTTGGACACGCGCGCCTCGTGCTCGACACTCACTTGATCGTTGTCGATTTCCATTGTCGGATACGTATCGCTACGGGCATCTTCGCCTATCAACAGCGCGTCGCATTCGACTGAAACTTTGGAGTTGACCGCGTTCTTATGAATTTTCACCAGTCCGCGATATGACGCGCGGCCGTTGTCTTTGGAAATCGATTTTGAGGTAATCCGCGACGACGTATTCGGCGCGGCGTGAATCACTTTCGCGCCGGCATCCTGATGCTGGTCGACACCGGCAAACGCCACCGAGAGAATTTCTCCCTTGGCCCCTTCGCCAACGAGTTGAATACACGGATATTTCATTGTCAAACGCGACCCGAGATTTCCGTCAACCCATTCAACTGTCGCGTTTTTGTGCGCCTGCGCCCGCTTGGTGACGAGATTGTAAATATTTCGCGCCCAATTCTGAATGGTTGTATACCGGATGTATGATCCTTCCATGGCGATCAACTCAACCACCGCAGAGTGAAGCGAATGGGTCGAATAAACAGGCGCGGTGCATCCTTCGATGTAATGCACGCGCGATCCCTTGTCGGCAATAATCAGCGTCCGCTCGAATTGCCCCATATTCTCAGCATTGATGCGGAAATACGCCTGGAGCGGCACCGTAACATTCACACCCGGCGGTACATAGATGAACGATCCGCCTGACCATACGGCAGTATTCAGCGCGGCAAACTTGTTGTCCATTGACGGAATCACCGTGCCGAAATATTTCTGGACTATTTCGGGCCGTTCGCGCAATGCCGAATCCATGTCAAGAAAGACAATGCCTTGCTTGGTGAGATCCTCTTTCATGGAGTGGTAAACAACTTCCGATTCGTACTGGGCTGAAACGCCACCCAGAAAGTTCTTCTCGGCATCGGGAATTCCGAGTTTGTCGAATGTCTTCTTAATGTATTCCGGAACATCGTCCCAGTTCCCCTTGGTGGAGTCGACCGATTTCATGTAGTAGTAGATATCTTCAAAATCGATCTCACTTAAGAGCTTGGTGTTTCCCCAGTCGGGCATCGGTTTGGACAAGAATATATCATATGCCTCGTGACGAATTTCGCTCATCCACTTCGGCTCTTTCTTGTGGCGCGAGATCATCTCTACCGCTTCGTGATCGAGACCTTTATTCCCTTTGAAATAGTCGACTGGATCACGGAA
>JBGAWZ010000123.1:0-10954 GCA_044227335.1 Candidatus Zixiibacteriota bacterium
AAACGGATCATGGCCCGGCACAACATCTCGGCTGGATCGGGACTCGACGGCCTCCGGAAAGCACTTGGATTCCGGATGTACGCTTTTCTGAACACCCAGAAGTTTGCCAATATCACCGATTCATCATTTGAATTCTACATGGTCGACTGCCGGGTGCAAAAGGCGCGACGCGATAAGGGACTGGCCCCATTTCCCTGCAAATCAGTTGGGATAATCGAATACGATGTCTTTGCGCGGACCATCGACCCACGTATCACCACCACCTGCATCTGCTGTCCTCCCGATTCGCAGGCGGGCGAGAATCACTGGTGCGGCTGGAAATTTTCGATCTAGCTAACGCGAAACCGGCACGCGGACATTTTGCACTGCCGCGAAGAAATCAACTGTCTTCCGAAGCGCCTCATCAAACGACGGTCCCGGCGTATACCCACACTTTTTGATCTTTTCAATCGACGCAAACGAATGGCGAATATCCCCGGCCCGGGCTGGTTCGTAGTTGGCCTTGACTGAAACACCGATAATTTCGCGCAGTCGGTCAAGCAGTTGATTGAGCGTTAGCTGATGCCCGCATCCGACATTGAACGCCCCGCCGATCATGGCATCGCTTTTGAACGCCAGCAGATTCGCCTGAACGGCGTTGTCGACATAGGTAAAATCGCGCGACTGCTCGCCGTCGCCATAAACTGTCGGCGGCTGATTCACCAAGAGCCGATTGATAAAGCGGGGGACAACCGGTGCGTACTCTGATTTGGGATCCTGTCGCGGACCGAAAATATTGAAGTACCGGAGCGACACTGCCGGAAATCGATAGAGCGAGGAGTACACCGAGACATAGTGTTCGCCAGTGAGCTTGGTCACCGCATATGGCGAGAGCGGGTCAGGCCCCATTTCTTCGTGTTTGGGAAGAGTCGGTGACTCGCCGTAGATGGCCGACGATGACGCCAGCACAAACCGTTTCACTCCCGCAAGACGCGAGGCCTCAAGCACATTGAGCGTACCGTCAGTATTGATGCGGTTGGCGCTTAAGGGGTTGGCGATTGATTTCGGCACTGACGGCAGTGCCGCCTGGTGCGAGACACAATCGATTCCTTTGACCGCCGCTGAGACCACCCAGTAGTCGCGAATGTCGCCGTCGATAAGTTCTATGTCATTGATGATGTCTGAAAGATTCTCTTCTTTGCCGGAGGAGAAATTATCAAGCACCCGGACTTTGTGCCCTTGTTCGAGCAATGCCCGGACCAAATTCGAACCGATAAATCCGGCGCCGCCGGTGATCAAATAATTCATGTCGTTTGCCTGTATGCCATAGGTGTCATTCAATCGTATTGTCGGCTGATTGGGTTATTGTTTTAATCGCGGAGGTCGCCGACCGGAGTCTCCTCAAGAATACGAAATTGTCAGCAGAATGTCCACGCGAACTTGTGGAGCGAGGTACAGCTAGAAATATCACATGTGCCGGCGGTACACCTTGTACCGGCATCCAACGCCCGAAAATTCCTGAACTTCTTCATACGTTGCCCGAAAACTCGAATCTTTCAAAAATCCCGTCGTCAGCATCTCCGGCGCGGCCACCAGCCAGTCCGGCTTGAAATCGCGAATGAGGCCGCCGTAGTCACCCGAGCGATTGTACGGCGCCGCCTCAGGGGATACCAGACCGTCGCGATCCAGTATCCGTTTGCGCGAATAATACCCCATATACCCAATATCTTCAGCCGCGACCAGTTCGTTCTCAGCGACATGCGTAGACAAAAATGTTGCGACCGCGAGGTGACAATTGTCCATCGACTCCTGAAATGACTTGTAATATTTCGCGGCCGGAATAATGCCGACTACAGCAATTGCACCGATCAAGGCAATTGCTACCAGCGAATATTCTCGACCAACTTTCTCAAGAACTGAGAACTTAGTTGAAGCATAGGGGAGAGCGGCCGCGCAAAACAATAACAACACCGGATAAAGTGGCGCCGCATACCAGAAGAAAACGCGGGCGCCGCTAAATACATAGAACGCGATCATCCCAACAAGCCAGATCGCCGCCACGCCTCCCCAGTTCTGCTTCTTCCACAGCCAGATTCCACCAACAATTGCAAGCAGAGCTACGGACCAGCCAACGGGGTTGTGCCAGCTGAGATAGAAGACGAGTGTATCCCATGTCGACATTGTCCCCCAGCGGCTGTACAGCGCCAGCTTGCCGGAAATCGAATTGGGTATCGCCGACCCAAAGTAAAGTGTGGCAAAAAATATCCACGGCCCCAACAAGAAAAGCGGCGTCAGAACAATCTGAACCCACCGATGACCGTACTGATACAGATAAATCGCCATGAGTAACGCAAGAATAGCTAGTCCTTCCGGGCGAGTAAGTGTGGCGAGTGTTCCCATCGCCAGCGCATAGATCGGCAGATTTTTCGTGTGATAATAGATCGCGCTGATCACAAAAAACGCAAACAGGGGCGCTTCCATCCCGCAACTCTCGGCTACAACCGAACGTGGCCAGAACGCGTACATCACCGCCGGAGCGACCGCCCAATGCGTAAATCGAAGCCGAAGCGCCAGTCGATAGATGACCGAGGCGGTCATGCCCGACGCGAAAAGCCCGATCACCAGCGCGGCGCGCGGAATATCCAGTCCAATCGAACCGAACAGGCCAAGAAAAAATGCAAACAGGGGGGTAGTGGTGCCAAGCACCTGCTCGCCGGGGTTGTATACAAGTCCGGCGCCGTGGGCGAGATTATAGGCATATCGAAAGGTGATGAAGGCGTCGTCAGCAATGAACCCGGTGTACTGGTGAAAAGCGATCCTCACCGCGACTGCAAGCGCGAATACAAGTATTGTCCAGCGGCTTTGCGATGACATCTTGTTATCCGTCGTCCTCGGAATCGATATTCAGCTCGAATTCATTGACCGCGTAGTTGTATCGCGCCGCGATGTTGTGCGAGCGCCCGCAGTCGACGCACGGAACTTCTGCGCGCTGTGACTCGCCGTCGGCTAATTCAAGTTCGATTTCAATCTCGGCGCCGCAACCGGCGCATTCAAAGTACTGGCTCATGCGTTCAGAGTATAGGCCGGGTGGGGGATTCTGTCAAACTGATGTGTGGCGCCGGTTTTGTCTCTGCCAAAAGAAACGGGGCCGGACATCTGCCCGGCCCCGTGTGGGATCATCTGATTTCAAATTGAATTAGTTTCTTCCGCCGCGGTCACCGCCACGGAATCCACCACGGCCGCCGCCACCACCGCGACCGCCGCCGCCACCCATGTTCTCTTTGGGTCGCGCCTGATTGACTTTCAGCGAACGACCTTTCACATCGGCCCCGTTAAGGCCGTTGATCGCGGCGTCACCTTCGGCATCATTTGGCATTTCGACAAATGCGAAGCCGCGTGACTCACCAGAGAACTTGTCTTTGATGATCGTTACACCTGCTACCTGGCCATAGGCCGCAAACGCGTTGCGAAGATCTTCTTCGCTCGCATTGTACGACAGGTTGCCCACGTAGATGTTCATTGTACCTCCTGGATGAGATTCACCTTACCCCAGCAACATCACGCCTGAAGCGCAATTCGGCGACTTGCCTTCGAAGCCAACGTCGTAACGATCATTTGGGAGATTCGAGACATCGTGAATTACGAACCACGATTGCGAGAAAAGCTGAGAACATATTAACACTAAAACCTACAAAATCGGTATCGGCCTGTCAAGCCAAGACTTTAGCCGGCCGTGTGACGCATGCCCACACCCACAACGCAAAGGGCCCGGAATGATCCGGGCCCAGGAGCCAGATGTATTTAACTAGACTGGCTCAAACTTTGCCAAACCCCGCGATAAGAGTCCATTCATGGACACCGGTGTTTCACAAACACCAACGCGGCGTCAACAGTAGGTATTGCAAGGGCGGTGCCGGATTCTAACTTGTTGAACCACAGACCCATTTCGTAATACCCATAGCCTGAAATAAAGGCGACTGCACCACAGATTATTGGCTTGATCGGAGTCCCCCCTTGGAATAAGTTAGTGAAAACAGTAGCAAGGAGCTTTGTCACCTATGTCTGATTACTCGTATGTCCACGCCCGCCAGATTCTCGATTCCCGCGGCACACCTACGATCGAAGTCGATGTCTGCCTGTCCGACGGCACCCTCGGCCGTGCGGCTGTTCCCTCCGGCGCCTCGACCGGCGCACACGAAGCGGTGGAACTTCGCGACGGCGACGCCAAGAAATATTTCGGCAAGTCTGTACTGACAGCAGTCGCCAATGTGAACAGCAAGATCGGTCCGCAACTGATCGCCGACGAAATCGATCCATACGATCAGGTCGCAATCGACAACTATCTCATCAAGCTCGACGGCACCGAGAACAAATCAAAACTCGGCGCCAATGCGATGCTCGGTGTGTCGCTTGCCACAGCCAAGGCCTGCGCCGAAAGCCGGGGGAGATTCTTGTACGAGTACATCGGCGGATGCAATTGCAAAATTCTTCCGGTGCCGATGATGAATATCTTAAATGGCGGCAAGCACGCCGACAACAATGTCGACCTGCAGGAGTTCATGATCATGCCGGTCGGCGCGAAAGATATCGCCGGCGCATTGCAGATGGGGGCCGAGGTCTTCGGTCACCTTAAGAAAGTTCTGCAGAAGAGGGGATTAAATACCGCCGTCGGCGACGAAGGCGGCTTTGCGCCCGACTTGAAATCCAACGAGGAAGCGTTGACTGTCATCATGGAAGCAATCGCCAACTCCGGATACCAAGCCGGCAAAGATCTAATGATCGCCCTTGATCCGGCCTCGACTGAGTTCTATGACGAGAAAACCAAAAAGTATATCCTGAAAGCCGAAGACAAAAAACTCTCCAGCGATCAGATGATCGATTTCTACGCCAAACTCTGCGACAAGTATCCGATTATCTCCATCGAAGACGGCCTCTCCGAAGACGACTGGTCGGGCTGGCAGAAACTGACCGCCAAACTGGGCGACCGGGTGCAACTAGTCGGCGATGATCTCTATGTTACCAACCCCAAACGCCTGGCGCGCGGGATCAAAGAAAAATCCTCAAATTCGATTTTGATTAAGCTGAACCAGATCGGCACGCTTACCGAAACGCTCGACGCCATCACAATGGCCCAAAAGGCCGGATTCACCGCGGTTGTCTCGCACCGCTCAGGTGAAACCGAGGATGCCACCATCGCCGATGTTGTTGTCGCGACCGGCGCAGGGCAGATCAAGACCGGTTCGATGTGCAGAACCGACCGCATCGCGAAATACAATCAGCTCCTGCGCATCGCCGAGACGATCGGCCCCAGCGCGATCTATCCGGGTATGGGTGCGTTTTATTGTGTGAAGAGGTAGGGGCCTGTGCGTTGGGTGATTACAAGTTCAGTCCTCTTGACTACGCTCGTTATCTCGTTGGCTTGAAGTAGTTGTCAAAGTGATTACGAGAGATTGCGTGATAAGTGCGGCGAGTTGAGTGTTGGTCAGACACGAGATCAGGTGCATGCGCTTATGGGTGAGCCAAAGACTAAGAACTACGCGAGGCGAGATACGATGACGGTAGAAGTCTGGGTGTATACGGACGATCGGCTGGCCTCTACTCAAGTGAATTGCTCCTTTGACTCGGCCTCGGATACTGTCATTCGGGTGTTGTGTGGAGAGTGATTTCTTTTTTGAGATAGCCGCTCTTGCTCTCTCGACTGATCTAACTCAAGAGACGCCCTTCGACTCCGCTCACAAAAAATATCGGGTGGGCGCGTAGCGTCGGGCTGAGCGGAGTCGAAGCCCGTATTGGTTTTGGCTCACCCCTCCTGCCTCCCCAAAATCCACGCTCCGGCGCAAAAACAAACAACACCAATAGATATCAAAATCGAAACCGGGAGCATCATCTCGCCCAATGTAAACCCGCGCCAGATTGCTCCCTCGACCGCCAGAATTCCCCATTTCATCGGTGAGAAGTGCGAGATCGTCTGAAGCCAGCTCGGCATGAATGCCAGCGGCAACATCCCGCCGCCGGTCATCGAGAAGATCATCAGAATTCCCCAGGCTGAGCCCGAAACCGCCTGCTCGGTCTTTCCGAGCACCGAGATGATCATCATCAGTCCGACAAAACAAATCGCGCTGGCAACTACTGCGAGTAACATGAGGGGGTAACTCAAAATGCGCATGTGAAACACAATCGTCCCAAAGCCGAGCAGTAATGCCGCCACGGCCACCGACGCCAAAAAGCAGGCCAGCCCCTTGCCGGCCAGCACCTGCGTTCGGGAGATCGGCGCCAATCGGAGACGGAGAAATGTCCCGTGCGTCCGTTCGGTGACAATCGAAATCGCAAAGGCGGCACAGCATCCCAAGAGCGCCCAAAATACTGATGACGGGAACGTGATCTCCCATGATGTCCGCGGCCCTGCCTCGAGCGCGCTCATATCGGCCTTGCGCACCGTGACAATATTCCCGAACCCCGATTTCTTCTCTTTGGTTGAGTCTGCCGTCGTCGAATCGGAAAGCGTGTCAAGCGCCTGCCAGTTTCCCAAAAGGTCAGTCAGCGCTTTTTTCCGCTCGGCGCTCATTCCTTGAACATTCGCTATCTGATCCTTCCAGGAACTTACCCGCTCATTCAGTTTGAACTTGTCAGAGATCTGGCTTTGGGCGGCGGCGAAAAGCGACTGCATGATGATCCCATCGAGCATCCCAGCCAGCATCTGCTTTGATGGATCAATGCCAATTTCAATAGTCGTGTCTCCCGGTTTGAACGAAAATCCCCATGAGTCGCCGAATCCCTTGCCCAATTTCAGATACGCCGACAATTTCCCGCCTCGCACCAATTGTTGGGCGGAATCCAGGGGCATTGTCCGCGCTTGGATGGATTTGGTCTTGCGGAGTTCGTCGATAAACGCTTTGCTGTATTCCGACTGATCCTCATTCACTATCCCAAGCGAAACATTTCCCGGCCCGCCGCCCGAGGAGAAGATAGACCCGAAAAAGAGCGCCATAATGAGAGGGAAACCAATGACCCAAAAAAGTCCCGCTCGATCCCGCCAGAGCAGGGCCATATCTTTTTTGGCTATGGTCCAGATCGCGCCCATTAGTCCCGTAGCGTCCTTCCGGTGAGATTCAAAAATACGGTTTCCAAATCGGCCCTCTCAATTGTGACATGCTGAAAGTCTGTCGAAATCGATGACACTTGTGCCAACACTTTGAGCGGCTCCGGTGTACTCACCCGTAGCTTATTTCCTTCGAGTTTCCCCGGTAACTGCGAGGAGTCAGCTGGAAGCTTGTTGAACTGAATTTCGAGCGTCGCATGCCCGCCATGTTTACCGATCAACTCATCGACTGTGTCCATCGCCAGTATCTTCCCGTGATCGACAATTGCCACCCGGTCACAAAGGCGCTGGGCTTCTTCCATATAGTGGGTAGTGTAGATAATCGTCCGGCCGAGTTTCTTAAGCGACTCGATGCTATCATAAATCTGATTGCGCGATTGTGGGTCGATGCCGACTGTCGGCTCGTCCATTAACACAACCGGCGGATCGTGCATGATCCCGGCGACCAGGTTGAGCCGCCGTTGCATCCCGCCGGAATAAGTCTTGACTCGGTCTTTTCTGCGGGCAGTTAGACCTGAAAATTCAAGCGCCCAATCGACTCGCTCAGAAAGGTTTTTCCCATTCAACTGATAGAGTCGTCCAAAAAAGGCGAGATTCTCTTCGGCGGTCAGCTCTTCATAGATAGCAAGCGACTGCGGAGCCGCTCCCAAACGCATGCGAATCTCCGCGCGCGTGGGGTCGTCGGCGCCATCGATTGTCACACTCCCACTGTCGGGGCGCAAAGCGCCCAAGATCATACTGATAGTGGTAGTTTTCCCCGCTCCGTTTGGCCCCAACAGTCCAAACGCCTCGCCTTTGGCAATGGAGAACGAGATACCGTCGACCGCCAATAGCTGGCCGTACGATTTGCGAAGATTGCTAACCTGTATCATACCGTGTGAGGTGTTCGTATCCGGAGTCGATTGGTCTTCTTGAATTGTGTACAGTTTGGCAATTAATACGTCGGCTGTCAACAAGAGTTGCGACATTTTGCTCGTCTTCAGCTTGACATTCTCTCAATTCGGAACCAAAGTACGGCCACTGTGTCTAATGCGCAGGTGGCAATATTCAGTAGTCGAAAGGATGTACCATGACTCGGATACCGAGTAAGAACTTCATAGTAGGGTTGGGTGTGCTTGGCGTGGCCCTGATTGTCTGCACACTGATAGCCCGCAACGCTGTGCTCAAGGCCCGCGCCTTTGGAAGCACGATCACGGTAACCGGCTCGGCGATCAAGCCAATTCGATCTGATATGGCGATTTGGGAAGGAAATCTGACTGCCTCGGCCGCCACGCTTGATCTGTCCTACGCGAAGATGAAAAAGGACCTGAGTCAATTGGAAGCATTTCTGGCTGAGCAACAATTTGTCCAGACCGATTTTGCCATCGGACCGGTGCAGATCAATCGCAACTACAACCGCGAGGGCCAGCCGACCGGGTACAATCTCTACCAATCGGTGACTTTGCGTCTGGCCGATGTCGACCGGATCGCCACTTTGGCCCAGCAGGCCTCGACTCTGATTGAAAAAGGTGTCGAGCTGACCTCGCTCCAGCCACGCTATATGTACACCAAGCTCGAAGACGTCAAAATCGAGATGATCAAAGCGGCGACCGAAAACGCCAAGCTCCGCGCGAATCAACTGGCCCAGACCACCGGGAGCGATATCGGCGCGCCGGTTTCCGCCCGTATCGGCGTCTTCCAGATTCGCCCGCAATACTCGCAGGAAGTCTCCGACTACGGCATCAACGACATGAGTTCAATCGACAAAGAGATTGTTTCGACAGTCAGCGTGGCTTTCCGCATTGAGTAACTCCCCGCAGGTCGGGTTGGTAAGCTCCCCATTGTAACGGAAGGCGTTGACTACCCGACAACTGTTTTCTCTGCTCTTGTGCGCGACAGACGCCCTCGTCTGCCCGTCTATTCCTACGGTCGGGCGTCCCCACCCAACCGCTACGACAACGTGGTGCACGGGGACGTACATCACGCACAAAAGTCCGAGCGATGTAGGCATTTGCACGCCCCCAAAATGGCATCCGCGAAACTTTGTGCAGTGTGGTGTCGTATGATGTTCATGAAACAGAGTGGAGTTCTTTCTTCACCTGAAAGGCGGATTCAAATGGTCAGCAGGTACTATGTGGTCTTTCTTGTGGCTTTCTTTGGAGTTATCAACATCTCATTCGCAAATGAGTCAGAGTTGCCGCCAATCAAAGTTCCAGACCAAATTCGACTCAGAGAGGCTATCCGGTTCGTACATGAGACCTTTGATTCAGTGTGGAGCAACGGCCCTCGCCCGAACTTTGAGTTGTTGTTCATTGATGACTCCATTGAGTACCTGATTAATCACGAGGGCCAACCACCTGGCTTCGGCACCGCTCGGCATGATCCTGTCCTTGAGCGGCCGGTAATGGCGCGGCAACGGACGTTCCCAGTCGGTTTTTTGGCGACCTTTCCGGCATTCTCAGGACACTCAACCATCTTGGTCGGCCGACCGGAAAATACGCTTCCGAAGATTTCCTCTGCTTGGATTGCCACGTTGGCACACGAACGACTACATCAGATCCAAGATGCTTGCCCTGGAATGGGCGAAAAGCTCACGGCGTTGGATCTTGCCGGCAAAGATGCGACTGGAATGTGGATGCTGAACTATCCCTTCCCCTACGATTCGGTGCCAGTAGGCGTGGCCTATGACGCTTACATGGCCTCCCTGGTGGCCGCGCTCCACAAACGAGGAACGACAGAGTTTCCGGACTTACTCCGTGCTGTCGTCGCCGCTCGCGACCGACTACGATCGGAATTGAGCGAAAAGGACTATCGGTACATGGCGTTTCAACTGTGGAAAGAGGGTATTGCCCGCTACAGTGAGTTTATGATTCCACACTTGGCGGCCCGGTGGTATGTCCCAGCAAAGAGTTCTCAGAATTGCCGGACTTCAAAACCTTCGAAACTACAGCGAACAGAATTTACGAGAGTTCTTTGGTCGAGCTACGGCCAAACGCTCTGCGCGACACACACCGCATCATCTTTTATGCTACCGGATTGGCCGAGGGATTGCTATTGGACGAGTGTGCTCCCGGCTGGAGAGATCGATACGGCTCACGCACCAGAATACCGGCACACGCTATTTTTTAGATTGCTCCCGATAAGTCGTCGCCGCTTATTCCTGCCATGCCACGGCGTATCCGCTCCAAACCGACCATCCTGACCCCGGCGGGGAATTTCCTCCGCCGCCTGCGCGAATCTGACGACCGTCTTCGCAAGCGGGCTGTCAAGATCGGGCTGGCGGTTATCGCGGTGCTGTTCGTCTGGTCGTGTTTCGACAGCGAGTACGGCATCCTTCGGATAGGCAAACTCTCGATGGAACGTCGTTCGCTGGCCGCCGCCAATCAGCGGGAACTGGCGCAACTGATCGACGCTACCCGTGTTCGCGATCTGCTGAAGTTCGATCGCAGTTACATCGAATATGTCGCCCGCACCCGCTACCACATGGCCGCCCCCAACGAAACGATCTACCGTTTCCGCGGGCGGTGATCGCCATGCCGCTTGAAAAATCCGAAGCGATTGTCCTGAAAATCTTCAATTGGTCGGAATCCTCGCGTACAGTTGCCCTGTTCACCCGCGATTTCGGCCGGATGGCGCTGGTCGACAAGGGAGGGAGATCGATTACCTCCAAGCGCGGCCGCCTGATTCCCTTCGCCCGCCTCGAATTGACATTTTACTTAAGCGACCGGGAATCTTCCGGCTACATTCGTGACTGCGACGCCCTCCAGGTCTTTTCGCTCGACAAAGAGGGAACACTCGGCCGTTTGGCCTACGGTTCTGCGGCCTGCGAACTGCTTAATTTGCTTCTTCCTGAAGAAGACCCACAGCCGAGTCTATACACGTATGTGATCAGCTATT
>JBGAWZ010000124.1:0-5690 GCA_044227335.1 Candidatus Zixiibacteriota bacterium
GCGAATCCGCTGAAGATGAGTAGTATTCGCAGATGCGCCGACGTGACTCTTCCAAAGAGCGCCAACGCAATCGAAATCACAATCCCTCCCCCCCAAAGCCCATAATCAGTCAAAAATTGCCAGGTGTAGTCTATTCCGCTCTTCAGTTGCGCGAGGTCCATCCCGGTCTTGGCGTAGAACGGATTGGGAAGAACACTGTGGTAATAGGCCAACTTAAATGCGACCATCGGCAAACTAAGCACCAGAGCACTGCCCAAACAGAGGGCCGAGAAAATCGGCAGTCTCCGCTCGATCACCCAGTCAATAGCCACAATCAGACCGCAGATCACCGCTCCTTCCGGCCGAAACCAAACCGCCAGCACCATTCCCCAGATCAACAGCGGACTTTTTCGGAGCCACCAGAGCAAACTCAATGCAACCGCGACTGCGAAGGCCGCTGTCTCCAGGCCGGCCGGGCTCCAATAGGCGACGCTCTGATTTGCTCCCACCAAGTAGGTGGCGACCAGGGCAAACCATTTCCCTTTCTCTCCGAACAATTCGAGTCCGATCAGATATGTCAGAAAGACAAACAGCCCACCCAGCGCAAACCCAGTGATTTTTGAAATCGTGATATACTTCAGTCCGAGCGATCCCCACATGCACAGATAAACCACCCAGCCAAAGTTGGTGAACCCCTCCACGCGCTCGCCGGCGTTGTACACCAGCCCTCGCCCATCCAAGAAGTTCTGAACGTATCGGTAGGAAATGTACGCGTCGTCCTGAATGAAATTGAGTTTGATTGCCAGAAAGCAAAAGACACTCACCGCCCCAATCGCCAGAATCAACGCCAACCGACCCGAAGACAGCCCGAGCAGAAATCTCATGCGGTAACGACGCTGGAGTAAAGCGATTCGTACTTGGCGGCCGACATTCCCCACGAAAAATCGGCGGTCATCCCGGCTTTGAGAATCTCATTCCATTTCCGCTTTTTAGGAAAGACTTCAATCGCCCGCCGAATCGCGTCAACCATCGCCTCGCCACTGTACTCATTGAACACAAAGCCAGTCCCGGTGCGTGATTGCGGATCGTAGTTAACAACTGTGTCGGCCAACCCACCGGTTCGGCGAACGATTGGTATTGTGCCGTAGCGCAATGAATACATTTGGTTCAATCCGCACGGTTCATATTTAGATGGCATCAGAAACAGATCAGCCCCCGCTTCGATCCGATGCGCCAGCGCGTCATTGAAAGTCAGATACACTTTGAGTTTATCGGCGTACCGCTTTTCCCAAAGCGTTAGCAATTCATGGTACTTCTGATCGCCGGTTCCCAATACAATCATCTGAATTGGCAAAGAAAACAGTTCTTCCGCTGAATCTGCCAGCAGATTGAGCCCCTTCTGATCAGCCAACCTCGTGATCATGCCAATCAATGGCGACTTCTCGCGCACCGGCAACCCCGCTTCCCTAACCAGCTCGGTACGACATTCCCGCTTACCCGATAGATTTTTAAGGCCGTATTGCCGCGGAATTCTGCGGTCTTTTCCGGGCGACCAGATCGAATAATCGACGCCATTCAATATCCCGACAACATCAGTTCCTCGATTGCGAAGGACTCCTTCCAATCCAAATCCATACTCTGCGCTCGTCTGAATTTCATGCGCGTATGTTTCTGAAACTGTCGTCACTCGGTCGGACAGCACAATCCCCGCTTTGAGAAAATTGACTTTACCGAAGAACTCGACCGGTCCGGTAACCGGATAGAAGTACCCTTCCTGCAATCCGAGTTGCTGAAAGCGTTCGCCGTGAAACAAGCCATGATATCCCAAATTGTGAATAGTCAAAATCGTTTTGACATTTGCAAAGGCCGGCTCGCCCAGATACCGAGTCTTGAGAAATGCCGGCACCAGCGCTGTTTGCCAGTCGTGCAGATGAATAATATCAACACCCTGTGAAAGCAGACGAATAGCCTCAAGGCATCCCAGCGAAAACAGAGCAAACCGCTGATCGTTGTCGACATAATCAGTGCCGGTGCGCGAATCCACATACAAGTCGGGCCGGTCGAAAAACTGACGGTTGCCAACCAGATACACTGCGGGTAAATTTTCGCCTAATTCTACGCTATCAAGGGTAAACGTCGTCGTCGTGCCGCCCAAATTCACCACCGGCGAAATACCCGTCGCCGTCACTTTCACGGTTCCGGTCGCAATCGACGCGTATCTGGGAATGAAGACCGACACCTCATGACCGCGCTCCGCGAGCGCCTGTGGCAATGCACCAAGTACATCGCCAAGCCCGCCGGTGCGAGCCAGCGGCGCCGCTTCAGGTGAAATCATGGCGATCCGAAACTTATCCATGTGATCCGGTCGGACGAACCGACTCCTGCCGTGATGCCAGGTCAATGCTTCGCAAGTACGCGGCCGCTTCTTCTGGGGCCGTGGGGTTGATATAGAATCCCGACCCCCACTCAAACCCGGCCACTTTTGTCAATTTGGGAATCACTTCAAAATGCCAATGGAAGTACTCATGACTGTCCCGCGCAATCGGCCGCGTGTGTAAAATGAAATTGAGCGGCGGGTTGTTCAGCGCGTATTTGAGCCGCGCCAGAGTGTCTTTGAGCGCCCGTGCCAAGGTCAAATATTCCCCGTCAGACAATTCCAGAAAACTCGATTGGTGGGTTTTGGGAATGATCCAGGTCTCAAACGGAAATCGCGAGGCAAATGGCTCAAACGAAATAAACGCGTCGTGGTCTTTTACCAATCGCGCATTGTCGTCGATCTCTTGTCTGACTATATCACAAAAAATACACCGCTCTTTGAAATCATGGTATTTCTTTGCCCCTTCCATCTCCTCGACCACCCGCTTGGGAATAATCGGCGTGGCGATGAGTTGACTGTGCGAGTGTTCAAGCGACGCCCCCGCCGCTTCACCGTGATTTTTGAAAATCAAAATATGCTTGAAACGAAGGTCTCGCTCCAAGTCAATCATCCGCTCACGATACGCCCAGAGCACATCGCGTACTTCCCAATCGGACAGATCGACCAGATCACGGCCATGGTCGGGTGTTTCGATAATCACCTCGTGCGCCCCGACTCCCTGCATCTTGTCGTAAATACCGTGCGGCTCACGCCTCGTGTCGCCCTCGATCACCAGCGCCGGATATCTGTTGGAAATGACCCGCAGGCGCCACCCCGGATGATTCGGCTCCGACGACGGTTGCCGATACGCCAGTACTTCCGGCGGCGTCGACGACTCGTTCCCCTCACAAAACGGGCATAGCGATGCGTCGCTACGGGGCGGAATCGAAGTTATCGCTGATGGTCGCTTGCCGCGTTCGGTGTTGACAATAACCCAGCGGCCTATGATCGGGTCTTTACGGAGTTCGGGCACAGTGATCTCCTCTGTGGGGCATGATAGAGCGGTGGTACCGGCTTGTCAAGTTGCGACTGTGTGCGTGTGCTAAGGTCTACACGAAATCGACACACCCGGCACTCGGCGCCTGATTGTCAAACGCCAGCTTGAGCGCCGCAGACTCAAATTCGGTGAGTGTTTCCTTACGGCGCGCCATTGTCTTTTGTGCGGTGTCGATTGCTTTGTCAAATTGATGCGTCGACCAGTCGCCGGTCTTTCCCCAGACAAACGACGGTACTTCCTTCTCTGCAATCAGCGCTCCACCGAAAATATTGCATCCGGCTCCGATTACGATTCCGGTATTTAAAAGCGTTCCAATGCCAAACTTGGTGTGGTCGCCAATGAATGAACCGACTTTGATTGAACCCGAATCGACTGACTTGCCGCCTTCCTGAACTCTGATAGTCGAGTAGTTATTCTTCAGATCGGAATTGGTGGTCATCGCGCCGAAATTCACCCACGATCCCACATAACTATGGCCGATAAATCCGGCGTGATACTTGTTCACAAACGACTGAAACACGCTCTCCTCCACCTCGCCACCGATCCGACTGGTATGTCCAATCGAGATTCCGGAATATTTTCCTGCGCCAACAATGCAATTCGCTCCAACCGCGCTTGGTCCATAGATAGCGGCGTGCGCCTCAATCCGCGTGTTGGCGCCGATATACACCGGCCCCGAGCGAGCGTCGATCACCGCACCCGGAAGAACTTCAACGCCGTCGCGCAGAAGCACATGATCGTTTCCGAGTATGTACGCTCCGGGATGAACCACCGCACTGGTCGAGGCGGGCTTCACCACACTCGCGAAATCGTTTCTTAGCTCGATGTCGATATCGGCTACCAGCTCCCACAGATGTTCAAACAAAGTCGCGCTGGTCGGAGCATCGGGAATATCCTTGGTCTCACGATTGTATATTTCGAGATACTCGGCGGGGGTCGTTACTTTCGACGTGTGATTAACCACCGGGGGCTTGAATAACAGTGCAACCGTGGTGCCCGCGTTGCTAACAAAGCGGGTTGTCACTTTGGCGTGTCCGACCAGATCCGGAAGATTTCCGTAATGTCGGATACGCCCGTTCACAAACAGAACTTCTTCGTTTTCTTCCCGCTTGATTATGTTGATCGGGATATCTCGCAATACATGAGCAGTCAACGGCGTGATCGCGTCGCGCACGGCCAGACAAAACCGCGACTGGGGGAAATATCGGTGCGGACGCTCATACAGCGGCACGATTCCGCATCGCAGAGCCGACACCGGCCGCAGATAAGTCAACGGAAGAAAACTCTGAAACTTGTCGTCCTCGTATATGCAGATTGTCATGTCAACTTCTCACGAGCTAAATGGCGCGGCGGTCAATCCGCCACTTCTTAGCATATGTATCGGCTGTTTCTTTCCCGGCCATATATTCAGTCAGCGCCAATGCAAATAGCATGGCCGCCCCCGGCCCCATCCCGGTAATAATTAAACCGTCGATCGTCACCTGTTCGCCGGTCACAATAGCCCCACCAGCCGCTAGTCGGTCGTTAAACGAGGGATCACCGGTCGCCCGACGTTCTTTCAATATGCCTGCCGCCTCGGCTAATACATGACTCGGCGCGGCGCAAATCGCCGCCACCAGCTTGCCTGACTGAACAAATGTGTGGATAAGTTCTACCACTCGGCGATCACCGGCCAAGCCCTGCGCGTTGACCCGCCCGCCGGGAAAAATGATTGCGTCAAAGTCTTGTTCGGAGATCCCCCCCAGATGAGTGTCGGGCATGATAGTCATGCCGTACGCCGCTTTTACCGGACCCGGCCTCAGACCCGCCACCGTGACCTTCACTCCCGAGCGGGTCAGCACATCGATCGGCGCGACCGCTTCGACATCTTCGAAACCGTCAGTCAACACAACCAGCGCTTTTTTGTCCATGTAAGCTCCTTGCCGGTGCCGCGTCCGTGGACACCGTGATGAGCATCAAGGTACGCCGAACAGTTCGCGATGTCAAAGTGATTGGAAAGGACCAGTATGAGGATATTCCGGAGAGCGCGACGGAAGGCGAAAAGATCCTAATGAGTCTTTAGAATCCGAGAGATTTCTTCCTGCCGATGTTTCAGCAGATTGACTTCGTGCTCCAACCGCTCGATATGATCAGCCAGAATCCGTAGCATCAGATGTTCCGGCAAGCTCTCTCCCCGCTCAGCTTCCAACATATCAATATGCTCCCGTAAGGTCGGCGGTTTTTGTGTCGTTGATGTCATTCTTTCAGCTAGCTCCTCAACTTCGGTTCACCACGAAGTTGTTCAGATTATCGACTGAT
>JBGAWZ010000125.1:0-5656 GCA_044227335.1 Candidatus Zixiibacteriota bacterium
GAAGCCAAACCGCGCGTGTAGTCAGGTGCCCGTAGGCGGCAGACGTCCCCGTCTGCCCCCTGCGAAGATCGGGCACACGAGGACGTGTGCCGCGCACAAGATGTCGAAACCGCAGGGGTTTCGACCTACAAGAAAGGCGAGGCGAGATTGCTTCGTCGAAGACTCCTCGCAACGACGGGCAGGCAGGAAGCCTGCCACGCACAAGGCCACGTCGCGTTCTCTCGACGCCTCAAGCGTAGTCGAGAGGCGACACCCGCGATGACGAAATGCGGGCTACTTCCCCGTCGTCGGTTTCTTGGCCGGGAGGCGTTTGACCATTTTGGCGTAGCGGTCTTTGCCCAGAGTCAGGCCGGTCGGTTTGGGGGTCATCGCGGCGATCTCTTTGGTTGCGTTGTCGATTCGCTCGGCGGTTTCCGGGTGCGAGGACGAGATCGACTCGAAAATATTCCCCGATCCGCCGCCGCCCAGTTTGGCCAGTTTATCAAACATCGTGATCGCGCCATTGGGATCGTAGCCGGCTTTGACCATGTACTGGATGCCGAAGTTGTCGGCCTCGCGCTCGGCATCGCGGGAATATCCGGCGAAGGCCAGGCCCATCCCCACTCCCACCGCCGCCTGCAGGGCTTTGCGGTTCGATTTGCCAAAGACCAGCTCGTAGGCGATCGAGGCGCCCAGAGCGGCCTGGAGGCGCTTGGCGCCGTGGCGCGCGACGACGTGGGAGATCTCATGGGCCATCACGGCGGCCATCTCGGCCTCGTTTTCCATCTCGCGCAGAAGGCCGGTGTAGAAATAGACATATCCGCCGGGCGCGGCGAAGGCGTTGATTTGGTCGGATTCGATCACGGTGAAATGGTATTCGATATCCTGGCGGTCGCAGACTTTGACGACCTTCTTGCCGACCTCATTCAGGTACAACTGCCAGTCGTTGTCGGCGAGCTTCTTCTCAGTCGAGTCGACCTGTGCGGCCATCCCCTGCCCGATGGCGATTTCCTGCGAGACGGGAAGCAGGACAAACGATTTTTGTCCCCCTGGTCCGGTGGCGACACACGAGAGCAGGAGAAACGACAGAGCGAGCGAGGTTATGCGGGCGAATTTCATAGATTTCCTTATAGTTTGGTCTTGTCGGCCAGATCGCCGATGATCGGCAAGCGCATGCTCTTTCCCTGCATGGCGAAATATATCCCGGCGGCGGCCAGCGAGATGGCGCCGACTAAAATAGCTTTGAATACGAAATCGGAGACTTTGTCGACGAGTAAGACGGCGGCGAGGAGTTCGATCAGAAATAGGATGGTTCCTTGACGGGCATGAAAGAGGGCCTGTTTGTTTTCGCGCATGTTGAGAAGCGGAATGAAGCAGAGAAACGGGATGTAGGCGATCAGCGCGCCAAGACGGCTTTCGTCGCTCGAGAGATCATCCTGCGCCGGTTCTTCTTTGAGGCCGGCGGGAGTCGGCTGTGGTTCGGCCGAGGGTTGCTCGGTTTCGCTGGTTTCTTCTTCGGGAAAAAATGAGTCCGCCATATTGCTCCTGCAAGCGGCCGGTGATTCAGATCGGCCAGATCATTTCGGCGTGGGGCTCGGGGATTTTCAGTAGGATCGGTTCATCCTCGGGCCATTGCTCGACCGGTTTGCCTTGTTCGTAGAGGCCGACCGAAATTCCGAGGGCGCCGAATCCACCGGGCCAGAGCGCGGTGCGCGGCATGGCGATCTCAACGATGTCACCGAAGTTCACGATGAGGCCGTCAATTCGGACAGCGGGGTCGTTCACAATCGGGATATCGATCTTCTCGCCGGTATGGAAAGTCACCACACCCTCGTTACGCCTGACAAAGTCTACCTCGCCACGACCGACAAAGTCAAGGCGAATATACACGTTGTCGCGGTCGTGGCCGAAATAGATGCCGGCCAGTTTTTGGTCCATCCGGTGCATCGCGCCGCCGGCTTTGAGGCAATCGAAGTAGCCGGCGCCGGTCCATTCGTAGAAGTGGGTGACGCGGCCGTCGATTTCGGGTGTGATCAGGTGATCGGGCAAATGGACGAACGAGGATTGCTGGCGCTCGAAGATGGGACGCGTGAATTCAGCGGGCACCGGGAGCAAAAGCAGTTCGTAGACTGCGCTCAGATGGCGACGATAAGTGAAGTCGAACTGCTCGCGATAGGCCGAGCGATGCTCGTCGCCGTACCACCAGTTCCAGTCGGAGCCCTCGGCGACGTAGATCTTTTCCCATGCGGCGGCGATTTTGTCGCGGTCGAATTCGGGATGAGCGCGGTCGAAATCGACCAGAGTGGTGCGAGCTTTGGTGAGCAGATCCCAGGCGGCGTTGTCTTCGTCGTGGCCGATCCAAATACCGAAACTGTGATTGATCCAGGAACCGGCGAATACGCGTGGAAGATCGCGCGGCTGGACCGCCGCGACCGCCTCGCTCATGGTTACAGTCTTGATTCGCGGGTCGGTTGTGAGGGCGGTGTAGAGCCGGGTGAGGAATTCGGAGCCGTCGGCGGGGAAATATTCCCAGGCATTCTCGCCGTCGAGGATCACCGGCACGACAACATTGTCGAGCTGGTTTGCAAGCAGAGTGCGGAGATTGAGGATTTGCTCGACGAAATCAGTGGCGGCGCGTTCGGCCTCCCAGCCGGAATAGACAAAGCCGACGCGATCGGAGAGAGCGTGATCTCGACAGAGCAAATGCGCACCGTGGGTTGATTTGTACACAGTGTGCCGAGGATGGGCGGCGCGGTCAAGACCGGATTTGTTAAGCGAGTGATAGAGGATTTCTTCGTCGGTCGCCAGCCAGTTAATGCCGTGACGCGAGGCGATTTCGATCACTTGTTCAGAGACAGAGCCTTCCGAGGGCCACATCCCTTTCATCGGACGACCGAAGAGCGACTCAAATTTTTGAATGGACCGGACAATTTGGTGCTCGGCATCTTCCGGATGCACGAAGCGGTGTTTGGGGAGTTTCAAAGATGGTAGCGCTTCGCGGGCGATGTCGGTGTCGCAGAGCAGGGGCAGAATCGGATGATAGTAGGGGGTGAAAGAGACTTCAATTCTGTTCTCATTTTGAAGCTGGCGGTAGACCGGGACGATGCGGGCGATCAACTTGATTTCCCAGTCGAGGAGCGCCTGTTTTTCATCTTCTGTGAAGTGGCGTTCTTTGGCGATCAAATTGCGGATCGGGGCTTCGTCGTGGAAGAGTGGGTCAACCCACGAGAGGTTTGACCAGACCTGCAGATCGCGAATTTCCGATGATGAAAAGAGTGAGGCGAGGTTGGCGCCGTGGCCGCCGGTTTTGGCTTTAGCGTAAAGCTGGCGATACCTTGGAAAGGCATTAATCATGTGCGTCGGATTGCCGACAAAAAACGACTCGACGATTTCGACTTTTGCGCTTGGCGAAAGTGATTCGGCGGGCATGCGCGACAGTTCAAGGTGGCGATCAGTGGCGCCATTCAGGTAGACCTCAAGTTGATCGAGCAGTGATGGGACGAGATTAAACGTCAGCCGGAGCGATTCAAATGACCCGGCACGCAGAGGCATGTCGAGGTAATCTTTGAGCGCGTGGAGCCGGACCCAAGGCATCGACAGCCGATTGCCGTGTGGCTCCCGGTAGTCGGGCTGGTGCATGTGCCATAGGATGGCAACCCGGATAGGCGATGAATTATTCACCTGACACCCGGTAGCGCTGGAATCAGTGAGACGCGGTGGTCATCTCGGCGAGCATCATCTCGGCGCGGGCGACGCGTGCTGAACCTTTGAAATTCTTCTTCATCTCGGCCAGCTGCGCTTTGGCTTTGTCGATGTCGTTTCCGCGGGCAAAGTTTTGCATGGCGCTGATCTGATATTCTTCGTCAAGCGGTCCGCCCGGGAATTCTTTGGAGGCCTCGAGATATTTGGCGGCGGCTTCGACGTACTTTGCCTCGCCTTCGAGGCAGGAAGCCAGGCCGGCAATCGCGGCGGAACGCTTGAGCTTGTCGCCAGTCGAACGGCCCAGATACAGCTCGTACTGTTTGCGGGCTTCGACAAAGTTCTGAGTTTCGAGATTGATTTTGCCGAGCATAAAGACAGCTTCGTCGGCTGGTTCACCTGAGTACTCAGTAGCGATCTCGTTTAACGAAATCAGGGCAACTTGAGTATTGTTGTTGTGATAATCTGAAAGCGCTTTGGAAAGTTTGTCCGCGCCTTCGGTTGCCTGGCTGGTCCGGTTTGAAAAGTAATAGACTACTCCGGCGATCGCAAGAATTACGACTACACCACCGATCACGAGATACTGCCAACTTTCCGCAAACTGATCTTTGGCGGTCAGCATGAAAGTGGCGAATTTGTCTTCTTTAATTTCGCGTTTGGACAGCTTCACTTTGCCGTGCATCTATAACTCCCGTGATCGTACGTTCACTTGTTGTATCGGTAATTCTGCCCAAATGCTTTGGTAAAGCAACGGCCGACGATAGCCGGCCGTTACGCAGATCGTGTCATTCAGCTTAGAAGTATCCGGTAAAAGTCAGATATAGCAGATGTGACTTTCCGTTGGTTTCAGTAGTTCCCAGATCGGACCCGTCGGTCTGATTTAACGTGCGGAGAGTGTACGCGGCATCCAGATGCAAGAGCGCCCAATGGACTCCGGAGCCGAGCGATAGATTAAGCGCCGTAGCTGTGCCCGACGGCTGGCCGTTGTTTTTGTTCGGGCGGGGTATCGGCATGAATCCGACACCGGCACGAAGCGGCACAAGCGGGAACAACGTGCTACTAGTGGTGAAGTAATGCTCTATCCCTCCACGAATGACCAACGCGTTGCGCCAGCCCGGATCTTCAGTATGGAAAAACTCCTGATCTTTGGCGCCGGGAACAAGGCGCAATGAGTCACGGATGTCAATTTCTTTGCCTGAGAAAGGGCGATACTCAAAGTCAGCGGCTAAGGTAGTCGAAGTGTCGGGCTTATAGGCGCCGCCAAATCCAACCGTGAACGGGATATCGATATCAATCACGTTGCCGTCGCGAAAAATAACACCGGAGGCGTTGGGATACAAAAGACCGTTGACATAGGTAGTAGCTCGAAGCGTTCGGTTTGTCGTTTGACGAAGGGTGTAGGGCAATTTGAACACCGCTCCCAGCGCGAGCTTGTCTTGCGTGTACTTGAATCCGAGCGAAAACGAGACTCCCGAAAACGTCGAAGTATCGATCAGAGCGCCCTGAAAAATGTAGTCGACTGGCTGGGGGTACTTCTCGATCACGAACCAATCAGCGGCGATATTCTGCTGTTGGAGGTTATCAACGGATTTCCCGTTGATAAATGCTATCGAGAAGCCGGCCGCAAGCTTTGATGAAAGCCGAGTCCCTACGCCGCCTGTCACGGGCGTGAACTGGGCGTGGTAACTTCTTCGGATCGAGAGGTGAAAGTCGGTGGTATCGAGGAAAGGCTGGATGCCATCGGGATCGATTGGGAAGATCAGGTCAACGGCATTATTGGAGGCCTCGTCTGAGGATCTGCCGTAGCTGAGGCCGAAGACGAATCCGTGACCTTTCACGCGGAACGGAGAGACGAAACTGAAGAAACCGAGTCCGCCATAAGAACCCGAACGAGGCGTCTTGCTCCCCAGAAACGAGACATCTCCGCCAGCAGTCATCCGATCAAGACCAAAGGTCATCGACGTCTTGTCGATGGAAA
>JBGAWZ010000126.1:0-2204 GCA_044227335.1 Candidatus Zixiibacteriota bacterium
GGTTGCCGGCTACTTCTTGAATGCCGCCATGGCCGCTTCGCGGCTGTCGCAGTTCTCAAAGACCGAGATCAATCGGGTAATCACCAGGATCTGCTTGATCTTTTCGATATTGGCAAGCACCATCCGTCCGCCGCCATTTTTCACAGTGGTCAGCGCGGAGATCAGCATCCCGAGTCCGACTGAGTTCATCCAGTCGACCTTGGCCAGATCAACCACCAGATTCTTTTTCCCCTGTGTCATGTACTCGTGAATTCTGCCGTGGAACATAGTGGTTTCGTCGCCACCCATGATTTTCCCGGACAGATCAAAAACGACGATGTCGTTTACCAGCGAATCTTCGAACTTCATGCACCGTTACCTTTATGTTGTGTTGTTCCAATGTTCCGTGTTAATCGAGAATCGGTCCCCCGGGAATTCCCGGTCGGGCTTTCCCGGACTATACCACCCCGCTAAGGAACCGCCAAACCGACCCCGGCGCAAGCTGTTTTTAAGTGATTGACAGCCAGCGACTCAGGGGAGAAATTAGTCCAAGAGGAGAGTCCCCGATGCCTGCCAAATCCAAATCGAAAGCCGAGCCGAAATTAAGGACACTTTCTGTCCGTGAACTGCGCAAGACCGACTGGCCGTTTGTCACTGAATTATTCGGTTTGCGGGGAGCCTGCGGCGGATGCTGGTGTATGAGTTGGCGTGTTACCCCACACGGCAAGACATGGTCGCAGGCGTGCGGCGAACCCAACCGGAAAGCGTTCAAGAAGCTCGTCGAATCGGGCGAGGCACACGGGATCTTGGCGTTCGACGGCAAGCGGACCGTGGGGTGGTGTGCGTTCGGACTGAGGACTGATTTCCCGCATCTGGAGTCGGCCAAAGCGTACACGCGGGACGACATTGACAAAGTCTGGTCGATCAACTGCTTTTTCATACATCGGGATTATCGCAATCGCGGAGTCGCGACACTTCTGGCCGAGGCGGCCGTTGGGGCGATCAAGAAAAGAAAAGGGAAAATAGTCGAGGCATATCCGGCGCCGCTCACCAAGGACGGCGCCAAATTGCCGGCGACCTTTGTCTGGACAGGGCCGGAAGAGATGTTTCGCAAGCTTCGATTTAAAGAAGTCCAGCGGTTGTCGTACAGCCGGCCGCTGTATCGGTTGGCATTGTAGGGACGATCTGTCTTCGGATCGGCCAACAAGTGAAGATGGCAGGAGCGCAGGGCTCCTGCCCTACCAAAATCTCACTCATGAGTAGCACACTGCTACGCGGTGCTTGCTAAGAACCCGACCTAAAGGTTGCGTTACCAAGGCGTTGTTTGAACAAAATTTGTCAGGTAGACAGCGTCGCGCAAGCAGGTCTTACCCACGCGGTAAGTGAGACCTCACACCCGTATCGGCATGATGATAAAGGGCAATCCGCGGTGGTAGAATTTCCGTTGGATGGCAAAAACGATATAGTTGTGCAGGAAGCGGGTCATGAATGTCTCTTCGGGGAATACAATCTGTCCACCGAAGAAAACTGCGTTGGGGTATTTCTGAAAGACTGTCGGCGCCAGATCCATGACGCCATCGACAATGTCGTTGCCGATCGCCTTCATTGACACGGCATAGAATCCCTCGCGCCGCATATACTCGACATACATATTGGTCTCGCGCTGGGCATGAGATTCCAGATTCTGAATCTCCGCCGATCCCTTGAAATTGCCGGCGTCGACAACTCCCACATGGATGAACACAAAGTTCTTGAATGTGTCACCAAAGACCCGCCGGATATTCAAAAGAGTGTGCAGGCCGGTGCCGTTGAATCCCGAGACCGTCATCACCGCCGTTTTGCCGCGCGGATCGAATTTGGGTAGTGGTACTTCACCGTGCTCCTCGGGATGTTCGTCGGCGTGCACTTTTCCGGAGGCCTTGACGACATCGACCAGCGTATCCAGCCGGCGCAAGAGCTGAGAAGTTTTCCGGTAGTGTCGCTTGATCAACACGGCAACTGAGACAAGTAAACCGGTAACGACAAAGGTCAGCCAGGCGCCTTCCTCAAACTTAATAAGGATTACGGATATGAGAATAAACGTGCAGAGCACAAGGCCAATGCCGTTTATAGTAATTCGCTTTGCCCAGTCGGGTGTCTCGCGCCGTACTTGCCACCAATGACGCACCATTCCCAATTGCGATAGAACAAATGTAATAAACACATTGATCGCATAGAGCACGACC
>JBGAWZ010000126.1:2247-7894 GCA_044227335.1 Candidatus Zixiibacteriota bacterium
AACGTCACCGACCCGTGTGATACAAACAAGAGAATGAGCGCGGAGATGCCCATGAAGATGATGCCGTTTTGATTAACGAACCGGTCGCTCAGGATGGCAAAGCGAGTCGGAAACCACTTGTCGAGTGACATATTGGCCAGTACACGGGGACCGTCAAGAAGTCCTGTTTCGGCCGCGACGAACAATAGTGAAGCCTCGGATACCAGCAGAACAATAACGAATGTCTGACCTATCCAACCCGGCCAATTCATTGTCATAGCGTCAAACAAGGTTGCATTTAGCGTCTTGCCCTCCTCAAGTCTGACACCGAAGAGGAGATAAGCGAGAACCAATCCAACGACGGTGACACCGAGCGATATGGCAATGTACTTCATGGTTCGTATGCCGGTATCGGCCCTGGGCTCCCTCAAAGCCTGTAGTCCGTTTGACACCGCTTCAATGCCTGTATAGGTGCCCGCTCCCATCGAGTAGGCCCGCAAGATGATTAGAAAAATCCCCCAAACGCCTACCTGACTACTCAGCCCACTAACATCGGACGAGACTTCTGAAATCACTTCCGGCAAACGGTAAAAGTGGCTCGTGAAGGCGTAGACGATGGCGACAGCGTGTGAAACGACGAATATCAGAAACAACGGCGCCAGAACGGCGGCAGATTCACGAATTCCTCGGAGGTTCAAAACGACAAGGAGCACTAGGCCAATCGCGGCGGCCTCAATCTTGAACATGTGCCATTCAGGCGGCAGGAAACTGAAAATGGCTTCAGCTCCTGCGGCGATAGAAACCGTAATGGTCAAAATGTAATCGACGATCAGCGCACATCCGGATATCATGCCGACATTCGGCGAGAGGAGTTTGCTCGCCACCACATACCCACCGCCGCCGGACGGGAAGAGTCTGATTATCTGCGCATAGCTAGCGCTCACTACGATAATCGTTAGGGCTGACGCTAACGCTACGAAGATTGCCAGCGAAGTATGCTCACCGAGCGCCAGAAATGTTTCCTGCGGACCATAACTTGAGGACGACATTGGGTCAGAGCCCAGCGCAATCCAGGCGAAAAACGCGGTAAGCGACAATTTATGAAATAGGTTGGAGTCGCGAAGATCCCGCGCTCCACCAATCAATAGGCGGTGAACACGTTTATAGAACGAACGTTTGTCTGATTCATTAGACATATTAATTCGCGTGAAAGTAGTGATTTCTACGCCGGAAAGGGAGATTTTTTAACGGGCAAAGTTGGCCGGGGTTCACCCGGCCTTTTTCTTTTGCGACTGGGTGACCAAGCGGGGGCGCTCCCCTTTGGTGACAGTCTCGGCCGAAATGACAACTTCGACTGCGTCGGGGGTCGACGGTATATCGTACATCACTTCGAGCATCGCCTTTTCAAATATCGACCGTAAGGCCCGTGCGCCAGTTTTGCGTTGCATCGCCTTGCTCACCGCCGCGGTCAGCGCCCCCGGCTCAAACACCAGCCGGACACCTTCCATCTCAAGAAGCTTGGCGTACTGTTTGGTCAGTGCGTTTTTCGGATCGGTCAAAATCGACATCAGTGCCCGTTCATCCAGCGGCTTCAGTCCGGCAACGACCGGCAGACGGCCGACCAGTTCCGGAATCAATCCGTATTCGATCAGATCGGACGGAATGACATGGTCCAAAATCTCGGCGGAATTGTGCGTCAGGTCAGTCGCGTCGGCCTCAAATCCAACGACTTTGTTGCCAAGCCGCCGCGCGACAAGTTTTTCAAGTCCGTCGAACGCGCCGCCGCAGATAAATAGAATATTGGTCGTGTCGATCTGGACAAAGGCCTGCTCGGGATGCTTACGCCCACCTTTCGGCGGGATATTGGCAACCGTCCCTTCGAGAATCTTAAGCAGTCCCTGTTGCACACCCTCGCCGGAAACATCGCGCGTGATCGACGGATTTCCATCCTTGCGGGAAATTTTGTCGATCTCGTCAATATAGATGATCCCCCGCTCGGTTCGCTGGGGATTGAAATTGGCCGCCTGAAACAGACGGACGAGAATATTCTCGACATCCTCGCCGACATAGCCTGCCTCGGTCAGCACGGTCGCATCGGCTATACAGAACGGTACTTTCAAATATCTCGCCAGTGACCGGGCGATTAGTGTCTTGCCGGTGCCAGTCGGACCAAGCAAAAGGATGTTCGACTTTTCAAGCTCGACCTCCCCTCCCTCGCGTCCCAATTTGCCGGCGGTTTTCTGCTGGGTCTGATAATTGATGCGTTTGTAATGATTGTATACGGCAACTGATACCGTCTTCTTGGCCTCTTCCTGCCCAATTACATACTGATCCAGAAACGCCTTGATATCGGCCGGGCGCGGAAGATTTTGTATTTCCTCGGCCTGCTCCGGTTCAGCGGTAGAATGAAGCAGATCGGAACAAAGCACCACACATTCGTTGCAGATATTCGAGTCATGGCCGGCAAAGAGGCGCTTAACCTGACCATACGGTTTGCCGCAGAACGAACACCGCTGGGGAAATCGATCGCCGGATTCTTTATTCATGTCGGTTCGCTTCCGCCTACTTCAGTTCCTGGCCGCGGCTTTGGTAGATCTTGTCGATGATCCGGTACTCTTTGGCTTCCTGCGGCGACATGAAATAGTCGCGGTCGGTATCTTTTTCGATTCTTTCAAGCGGCTGGCCGGTATGTTTGACAAGCAAATCATTGAGCCGCTTTTTTGTCTTGGTGAATTCTTCGGTCATGATCACGATATCCGAAACCGGTCCTTGTGTTCCGGCGCTTGGCTGGTGAATCATGATCCGGCTGTTGGGAAGCGCAGAGCGTTTTCCGGCTGTTCCTGCGGCGAGCAAAAACGCACCCATCGACGCCGCCAGTCCCATACAAGTGGTGGCTACATCGGGCTTGATAAACTGCATCGTGTCGTAAATCGCCATACCCGATGTCACCGATCCGCCCGGCGAATTGATATACAGGAAAATGTCTTTCTCGGGATCCTCGGCATCCAGAAAGAGCATTTGCGCGATTACAAGATTAGCGACACCGTCGTCAATCGGCGTGCCGATGAAAATGATCCGGTCTTTCAGAAGACGGGAATAGATGTCGTATGCCCGTTCGCCGCGGCCGGTCTGCTCGACCACCATCGGCACTAAATACTGATTCATCGCGGAGTATGAGGCAAGATCTCTGTCCTTGAGTTCCATGTCCTGTCCTTCTATTGCGAAACGTTACTTGTCTTTTTTCAGCGGCACTTTGGTCGCCATGTTCAAAAGGAAGTCGATTACTTTCTCTTCAAGCATGGAATCGCGCAATTGTTCCGCGCGACCGGACCGGGCCAGGGCCACCCCGGCTTCGTCGGGTGTAACTCCATGGCTTTCAGCGTACCCACGTATCCAATTGTCGGTATCGGCGGGCAAAACTTCAATCTTCTGCTGGGTCGCCAGCCGGCGCCAGATCAAATCCCAGCGCATTGACTCGATGCCGATCTCCCGGTAGGTCTCGCGCACCTGCTTTTCGTCGAATTCGCCCCCCTGCTTTTTGAAATCTTCGACTACGGCGTCCAAATACTCACTGACCATTCCTTCGGGAATCTGAATCGCGTTTTTCTGCACAAGTGCGTGCATGATCTGCCGCCGCTGGAAACGGTTTTGCGATTCTTCCTTCTGGCGGTGAATATTCTCGCGGACTTTGATTTTGAATTCGAGTGCGGTTTGGGCCAGTCCGGTGCGGGCGGCGAAGGCGTCATCCAGATCGGGCAAAAGCCGCTCTTTGATTTCCTTGACTGTCACCTGCCAGGTCAGATGCGCGCCGGCAAAGCGGGTATCAGTGTATCCCTCAGGATAGACGACTTCAACAGTGCGAACATCCCCCGGTTTCACACCCGCGAGCGCCTCTTTAAATTGCTCCACTGTCATCCGGTAGCCAAGATCGATTTCTGAGTTTGAGAAGAAGTCCTGCTCTACGGCCAAATTCGGATCGGCAATTTTTTTCAAATCAGCCACCACAACATCGGTGGTCAATGCCGCGCGATCTACTGTTCGCAGTTCGGAAAGACGGCGACGCGCCTGTTCGACGACTTCTTCAACTTCGCTGTCTTCGACCGTAAGCTCGACAGTGGAAACTTCAAGTCCCTCGTAGGAGATATTGTCGATTTCGGGCATGACTTCGACCTGCGCGATATACATAAACCCGCCGTCGTCGCGCATTTGCAGATCAGTGACAGTCGGTTTAGTAGCGACTTTGAGCGTCTTCTCGCGCACCGCTTCGGGGTAGGTTGCCTGAATCAGTTCGTCAATTGCGTCGAGCCGTACTTCTTCGGTGAAGAGTTGCTTGATCATCGCCATTGGGGCCATTCCTTTGCGGAACCCTTTGAGCGTGACGCTTTTTTTCTTCTCGTCAAACTTCTTGTCCATCTCGGTCTGGACACGGTCTCTGGGGACTTCGATCTGAAGTTGTCTCACCAGACCTTCTTTGCTTGTTACTTCAACTTTCACTGTCTCTCCACCGTTGCAATTTTTCGATCAGATGCGAAGCACTCGCTAACTGACTTTGCAAGTGCCATGACAACGCCCTCGCGGGTGCCGCATCTCCAGTTGCCTTGATTTGATGTATTCAAATCTAAACGCAACTGTCGATACGACTTGGCGAAGCCCTAGCTACACCTGCAAGGTGTGCGAGGGGGGGGACTCGAACCCCCACTCCTTACGGAACTGGATCCTAAGTCCAGCGCGTCTGCCAATTCCGCCACTCTCGCGGCTACTATAGCTTAGTAAAATACGGGATAAAATGTGGACAGGCAAGGTGAAAGGGTTAAGTCCGCTTGAAGCGCAACCTATTGATAGACAGCATATTGCAGATGAGCCGCCCTGACGAAGAATTCCAGCGTTAACAAATCACCGCGTCGGGACTTTAGTCCCGCTACTGCCAGTGGTTGATCCGCGCGGCCGATGATGCCCCCGTTTATTTCAAAAAGGGATGCCGTTAACGGGTTACTTCTTTACCAGCACAAATGATACTTCCGACAGTGATCTCCCCATTTCAAAAAGCTCACGCACCTGCGGATAGTACGTTGAGTCCCACTCGGGTTCCGAAATAGTGAAGGTTCGAAAAATGGATACACTTGAATCACTCATGGTACACCGAATTCCCCACTCACCCACTTCGTTTGAAAAAGCAGTGTCTGGTGGAATTGCTTCGATTCCCCACCCTGCAGGGAGCGCAAAGTTCATTACCTCCATTCGGACGGCGGCAAATCTGAATTGGATTGGATTCGATCTGGACCCGAGCACAAACTCGTTTTGGACCGGCCTCGCGTAATCAAAGGGTTTGAAAAACATCCGGTCACCCTGTGATGTTGAGGCGGGAAATTCCAGAACGCATCCGACCGCGAATGGCTTCTCCGGGTCGTCTAGCATGGCATAGTGTACTGAATCCACCTGGGCCGACGGATATTCGGCCTTCAGACCGGTTCTTAGGTTATCCAGTCGGTCCGCCTCCGGCTTGTCGTAGATTTCTAGTCGCTTTGCCCGGCCGACGTGGCCGTTGAACCGGGACTCGATTTTCCCAACCGTGGAGAGGTCATCACGTAGTGAGTAGGTATATTGAATCTTTTCGTTTGATTTCGGAGCTGGCGAATGCGGTATGGTTAGAAGCGCTCCACCTCTCCCT
>JBGAWZ010000127.1:0-5634 GCA_044227335.1 Candidatus Zixiibacteriota bacterium
TGAAATGACAACGAACGTGATGGCTTTTGATGGCGCGATCGACCTTTGCCCGTCGGTCAGTCATAGGCAATTCAGGACGAAAGGTAACTCGTGAAGCTCTTCATTGGAAAGCGGTTTGGTTCTTGCCCCAGACATCTTGAGTTTGCAGTTCTCATCGCCCTCACTTTGACTGTGACAGGCTCAGGGCTGAAAGCGCAGACAGCATCTGCCACAGAACGGGCGGTGCGCCGCCTTCCTCTCTCCTTATGCAAGGCAGAGTGGGGAGATGAACAGATCCTGTGTGGGACTTTTGAGGTCTATGAGAATAGGGCGCTCAAGTCCGGTCGAAAGATCGCACTCAAGGTTATCGTTATTCCGTCACTTGCCGAGAATCCAGAACCTGATCCGATTTTCTTTTTTGAGGGGGGACCCGGCGTCGCCGCCACCGATGCGGCCTTTTCATACGCCACGGAGCTGCCATACAGAAACACAAGGGACATCGTACTGGTCGACCTGCGGGGAATGGGCGGTTCAAACCCACTTCACTGCGACATGGCTGGTGATCCCATGCAGTTGCAGAACTATCTAAACGAGATGTACCCTGTGGAGCTTGTGAAGGCATGTCGGGAAAAGCTTGAGAGGATAGCCGACCTCACTCAGTACACGACCTCCATTGCAATAGAAGACATTGAAGACGTACGTGCCTGGTTGGGCTACGAGAGAATTAACATTATAGGACTTTCATACGGAGGACGAGCGGCGTATGTGTACGCCCGCGCACATCCGGAACGTGTGCGGTCCATTGTGTTGATTGGGCCTGCCGACATCGAGTCAAAATTGCCGCTGTACCATGCCCAGCAAGCTGAGAAGGCATTTACTTTCTTATGTTCAGATTGTAGCGCAGACTCGGCATGCAATTCTGCATTTCCTGATCTTGAAAAGGAGTTGCACGAGGTAGTCGAAAATCTGAGGTCTGTCCCGGCTACTGCTCTACGAGTGCACCCCGTGACACAGGACACAAATGCAGTGACAATTCGGGCCGAGATTTTTGTGGAAACTGTACGGCGGGCGCTCTACGCATCCGGGCCGGCCAGCTACGTGCCGTGGATCATTCACAGCGCCTACTTGAAGGACTTCGGACCATTTCTTGAATTGGCGTTGCCGTCGGAATTCGATCAACCACCGTTTTTGGCCGAAGGGGCTTACCTCTCAATAACGGGGGCTGAAGACGCACCGTTTTTCACGGAAGCAGAAGCCCGACAACTTTCCATCGGCACTCTCCTGGGAGACTATCGCGTTTTCCAGCAACGGCGCGCGGCATCGCTGTGGCCACGCGGGGAAGTTCCTCCTGACTACTTTGAAAACGTCATTCTTGATGTGCCAACTCTGATAATCCAGGGGCGGAAAGACCCTGTAATCGGAAGCGGCACGACCATCAGAAGATACAAAAATGGTAGGGAGTTGTTGATACCGCAAATGTATCACGTTCCCTGGGGACTGAGCAATGTCGAGTGCCTCGACAATATGATCAATTCGTTCGTTAAATCTGCCGACTGGCGAGGACTTGATACCACATGCATCCTGGGAATGCTCCCACCACCGTTTATGCTTTCAGCCGAGGAAGATCACTGATGGTCGAGCACGCCGCTCGTAGCGGCAAGAGATCAAATGGCAGAGTAAGGTCACAATAACCGATGGACTATGGTATCAAATAGCGAGTCGAGAATCTAATTTTCCTCGCTTTCAATAATATCGTCTGATCTGCTATCCAAAACACGAACCGGGAGGGCGCAATTGAGCGACCTCCCGGTTATTTGTGCATGACAGGTCAGATTACTTCAGATCGAATCGATCGAGATTCATAACCTTGTGCCACGCCGCTACAAAGTCGGCCACGAATTTCTCTTTCGCATCTTTGCAAGCGTACACCTCGGCAATCGCTCTTAACTGCGAGTGCGAACCGAAGATCAGATCGACACGGGTGGCTGTCCAGCGAACCTTTCCGCTTTTGCGATCTTTTCCTTCAAAGAGGTTTTCGGAATTTGCGGATTTGTCCCACTTCGTTTGCATATCCAGAAGATTCGCAAAGAAGTCATTGCTCAATGTGCCTGGCTTATCAGTAAAGACGCCGTGGGCTGACTTTCCAGTGTTGGCGCCGAGCACTCGCAAGCCGCCGAGCAAAACAGTCATCTCCGGAGCAGTGAGTGTCAGTAGATTGGCGCGATCCAAGAGAAGTCCTTCAGCTGGAGTTCCCGTATCGCTGCGAAGGTAGTTCCGGAAACCGTCGGCATTCGGTTCGAGCACGGCAAAAGATCCAGCATCGGTCATTTCCTGTGTCGCGTCCATACGTCCGGGCGTAAATGGCACCATGATGTTGTGTCCGGCATCTTTGGCGGCCTTTTCAACTGCGGCGCATCCGCCGAGTACAATCAGATCAGCGAGCGACACTTTCTTGGCGCCAGACTTGCCGCTGTTGAATTCCTTCTGGGTACTTCCAAGCGCCTGCAAGACCTTCGCCAATTGTTCGGGTTGGTTTACTTCCCAGTTCTTCTGAGGCGAGAGTGCAATGCGGGCGCCGTTGGCCCCGCCGCGTTTGTCAGAACCACGGAAGGTTGAGGCGGAGGCCCAGGCGGTCGCCACCAACTCAGGTACCGAACATCCAGAGGCAAGAATCTTGCTCTTGAGCGTGGCGATTTCCTGCTCGCCAATCAATTCATGATTTACCGCCGGAATCGGATCCTGCCAGATCAGAACTTCAGCCGGGACTTCCGGTCCCAAAAAGCGCGGACGCGGCCCCATGTCGCGGTGTGTCAGCTTAAACCAGGCGCGCGCGAAGGCGTCGGCAAATTCCTTCGGATTTTCGTGGAAGCGGCGCGAGATCGGTCCGTAGATCGGATCCATCCGCATAGCCATATCCGCGGTGGTCATAATAGTGGTGACTTTTTTCGAGGCATCATGGGCGGTCGGCGCGAGATCTTTTTGGGCGGGATTGACCGGCACCCACTGCCAGGCGCCGGCGGGGCTTTTCACCAAATCCCAGTCGTAGCCAAAGAGGACGTCGAAATAACTGTTATCCCATTTTGTAGGAGTCGGAGTCCAGGATCCTTCGAGGCCGCTGGTGATGGTGTCATTTCCCTTTCCACTGCCGAAGGAGCTTTTCCAGCCCAGCCCCTGTTCTTCGATCGATGCTCCTTCGGGTTCGCGGCCGACAAACTGGCTGTCGGAGGCGGCGCCGTGACATTTGCCAAAGGTGTGTCCACCGGCGACCAGTGCGACGGTTTCCTCGTCGTTCATCGCCATGCGCGCGAATGTCTCTCTGATATCGCGTCCCGAAGCCAGCACACTCGGTTGGCCGTTCGGGCCTTGCGGATTTACATAGATGAGACCCATCTGCACCGCGCCGAACGGTCCGGTCAATTCCCGGTCGCCTTTATATCGCTCGTCTCCCAGCCATACGGCCTCGGTTCCCCAGTTGATATCTTCTTCCGGTTCCCAAATATCGGGGCGTCCGCCGGCGAAACCGAATGTCCTGAATCCCATAGATTCAAGTGCGCAATTACCGGCAAGAATCATCAGGTCGGCCCATGAAATTTTCCGGCCATATTTCTGTTTGATCGGCCAGAGCAGGCGGCGTGCTTTATCCAGATTCGCATTATCCGGCCAGCTATTAAGTGGAGCAAAGCGCTGAGAACCTGATCCTGCGCCCCCGCGGCCGTCGCTGATCCGGTAAGTGCCGGCACTGTGCCAGGCCATGCGGATAAAGAGCGGGCCGTAGTGACCGTAATCGGCGGGCCACCACTCCTGTGAATCGGTCATCAGGGCGTACAGGTCTTTCTTCACCGCCGCGAGATCGAGTGATTTGAATTCCTTGGCATAATCAAACTCCTCGCCCATCGGATCAGACAGGGGGGAGCGCTGATGGAGGATTTTCAGATTCAGCTGATTCGGCCACCAGTCCTGGTTGGTCATGGCCTTGGCGTGTCGTCCGCCGGTTACCGGGCATTTGCCCGCACTGTCGTTTGCGTGGTCACTCATAACTACTCCTTAGTAAACGTGATTGGTCAGTATGAAGATTGTGCACTGGAGCACACCGTTGCCGGTTGATACCGGCTATCGACACAGACAGAATCAGTCTATGTTTAGACACTGTATTGTTGACGGACAAAAAAAGAGTCATTTCTTCTTCCGTCTCCCCCGCATGATGACCTGAAAGCCGTGAATCTCAAACCCCTTGAAGCTCTTGGTGCCTTTCACCTCAAGTTGATCCCAGGGAATGTCGTAGATGTCGCCGGTGTCGTCATCGATGAAATGATGATGCTTGTGAATATTAGGATCGAACACCACCGCGCCTTCTTTGATCGTCTGCATGCTGATCAACCGTTTCGCCACCAGCAAATTGAGTGTGTTGTAGACAGTGGCGCGGGACACGGTCGGGCATTTTTTGCGGGCGAAAACCAGGACATCATCGGCAGTCGGATGCGACTTGCTGTTTAGCACACAATCGACCACAGCGATCCGCTGAGGGGTAGGTTGGATATCGCACTGCCGTAAAATCGCGATGGCATCTTGCATAGGATTAGAATAGGTCGCGGTTTAGACGTTGTCAAGAGAAAGCGTATGATTGTGTAGCTGTTCCTTTTCGGCGCTCCTGTTGCAACGCCGCCAAGTGTGATTTCATCTGCCGATGATCGGTTGATTTACGCACGCCCCTCTACTATCATAGGAACGATGGCTCCCAGAGAGGGGACAGGCCTGCCATCTCTTGACTGTTGTAAGACAAAGAACAACTCGCGGTTACGTAATAATTACAAATTTCTAAAGAATCGCCTTTCTGTCTCCGAAACATAGAGCATACACGTACACGAAACCCGCAAGGGGCGGCCAGAGCCGTACGTCCCCACGATTCTCGGAATGCCTTTGGAAAGGAGACGACTATGAGTCGCACTATTATCAATGTAGTAGCTTCGATTGCGCTGATGGCGGGAACGGCGATCGCCTTACCCAAACAGACAACTCCGCCTGCCAAGCAACCTGCTCAACCGGCAACCGCACCTGCGGCCAAGCCCGCTACTGGTGAACTGCGGCGCTGGCTTATCGGCCAAGCGCAGCTTGGATACTATGGTGGCGTCGGTTTCCATGGAAGTATTACCGCCAATAATTTTGCGGATGGGTTCCCGTTCTCAATTCGCCTGGGTCTGGGGCATTCACATGTCTCCGGAGGTGATGCCTGGGCCGCCCGTCGCGTGTTCATCAACGGCGCCACCAACGGCACTGCTCGCGACAACTCCAGTATTTGGGATGTCCGTTTGGATCTGCTCTATCCCGTCAAGCTGATGAAGCTCAAGAACACACACGTGTTCGGCGGCCTTCGTCATTCGGATTTTAACGCGTTCTTTGAATATATCGGCGGCGCTGAGACGTTCGACGTCCGTGCGCACTTGTGGGGGCTTGGCGGTGGCGTTGAGACTTCGTTCCCGCTCAATCCGAGGCTGAGTATGGTATTTTCAGTCGGCGCGGACTATTATTTCCGCGGCACCATAGACGGCCACGACACCTACTACCGCCCGAATAATGACAATACCAATCCGATCGACGACTACACCTACGCCGACGCCGACAAAGCGATCAATCAGCCCGATGTGATGACGCGCTTGA
>JBGAWZ010000128.1:0-5629 GCA_044227335.1 Candidatus Zixiibacteriota bacterium
GTGACCATCGCAGAATACGAATCTCTCACCGTGATAAGCGGAGTATTCTCGCCGGCGCTTGTCAAATATTCCGAGTCGGCTTCCACAATCGCCGCCGAAGCACCATGTTCAATGGCTGAGGCGACAAACCGATGACCGTCGACCTTTTGCCCTTTGAGCGCGACAAACAATTGTCCTGAGCCGATCTGCCGCGAGTCTATACAGACGCCGTCAAACTGCCGATCGGCCTGATCGGCGCGGCGTAACTTTCCGCTAATAATTCCGGCCAGCGTTCCCAGATTCATCGAGATCATGATCTGACCGTCGCTTTCCCTGTGTAGCCAGCCTCGGACAATGCGGTTCGAGCAATCTCTGAATCGGAGAACGGGTGTTTCACGCCGGCAATTTCCTGATACGGTTCGGCGCCCTTTCCCGCAAGCAGTACCATATCTCCGGGTTTGGCGCTTTGCATGATCACTTTGATCGCCTCAGCGCGGTCGGGAATAATCTGAAAATTGTTGCCGCTCAGTCCTGGCTTGATTTCTTCTATGATCGAAAGCGGATCTTCCGAGCGCGGATTGTCTGAAGTCACCACTACATGATCCGCTTTGGCAATCGCCGCCTGGGCCATGAGTGGGCGTTTCCCCCGGTCACGATCTCCACCGCATCCAAAAAGTAAGTGGAGTTTACCGGTATTTAACTCGCGCACCGTATCACAGAGCCGTTCGATGGCGTCGGGTGTGTGAGCATAATCGACATACACCGCAAAGGGTTGTCCTGCCGAAATCGTATTCAAGCGTCCCGGTATCGGCGTGGCTGATTCAAGCCCCTCGCCGATCGACTCCAAATCGACTCCGGCCGCCAATCCGGCAGTGGCGGCCGCAACGGCGTTGGTCAGATTGAACCGTCCCGGGAGCGCGAGCGTCACTGTGCGATTGCCGACCGGGGTGACTAAGTCGAACATTGTGGCGGTTGGCTTCAGTTCAAACTCGGCGCAATAGACATCTGCATTGCGGTCGGTAAGCGAATAGGTCATGTACGGCGTCTTCAGATCGCCAAACAGACGGTGAAATTCCGGCACGTCCAGATTAATTACGGCGTAACTCAGCGGCCCTTCGAGCCGCTTGGCCAGGAGAGCTTTTGCCTGAAAGTAGTTTTCCATTGTGCCGTGGAAATCAAGATGGTCGCGCGTGAGATTGGTGAAGACCGCCACGCGAAAATTGATATGGTCGACTCGGTGCAGTATCAGCGCGTGCGAAGAAACTTCTATCACTGCCTGAACACAGAAATTCCGCTTCATCAGGTACAGCAGACGTTGCATATCAAGAGACTCAGGAGTAGTGCGGTCGGCATCGAATTTTTCGGTCCCCGTATCGTATTCAAGCGAAGTCACCAAACCCGCAGTGCGTCTGCAGGCATCGAGGATCTTCTTGACGAGAAAGCTTGTAGTCGTCTTGCCATTGGTACCGGTGATGCCAATCGCTTTCAGATGCAGGCCCGGGAATCCGTAAAACGCCGCCGAAGTATGCGCCATCGCGGCGCGAATATCTTTCACTTGGACATGATTAGGAGCGTACGGTGACCCGTCGCGCTCGCCCATCACCGCCACCGCGCCGCTTTTCACCGCCTGGTGGACATAGTCGTATCCGTCGACTTTGTACCCCTTCACGGCAAAGAAGAGCGACTTGGGCCCGATCAATCGCGAGTCATACTCGATCTGCGCGATTTCGGTCGCGGGATCACCGGTGAGAACGGCCCCGTCAATTCCGTGTATCAGTTCAGCCAGCGTCAGGGGTGCCCTCCTTTTTCGCCTCGCCACATTCCAGCCTGCATTTACTGCCGCGCCGGATTGGTTCGCCGGGAGCAATCGATTGTGAAATAACCAAACCGCTCCCGATAACCGTACACTTTATACCCGCACGAAGCAAAAACGCCGCGGCTTTTTGCAGTGACAATCCGCTCAAGTCAGGCATCACTGCACGGCCGTACGACGTCTCCGCCATCGCCAGTACCACTTGCGCTTGTCCGCTGTCGGTTGTCAGTCTGGGCCGATCAGGCGGGGGGAACTGCCAGGCTACCGTCCCCTCTGCGGCGGACGCGCGCAGTTCCATACCCCGCCGAGCGGTGACACGTCGCGCGGCGTCGACCGCCGAACCCACAAGATCCGGCGTGTTGTCTGTTTTGTTTTTTGCCGCCGCCAATTCGCGGTGGGGCGCCACGAACATATCGGGATTGAGCACCATGAATCGTTCGGCTATCCGGCGGAAAGTCGGGCCGGAAGTCAGGCCGCCATAGGTGACCGGATGACACTCCTGTAAAACCACCACGCCTGAAATCGCCGGATTTTCGCTTGGAAAGAATCCGCCGAACGACGCCATAAACTTGTGTTGGAAATAGGTCTTGTGCTCAAGATCAGGAATCTGAGCCGTGCCGGTCTTGCCGGCAATTGCCACCAGCTTTGACGAGACTGAGTCCCGCGCCGTTCCATTTTCAACGACCCCCCGTAGCAATGCCCGAAGTGAATCTGAAATCGACGGCTGAAATGCCCGGCCGATCACCGTGCGCGCTTTGCCGCCTCGCACATACCGATCGCCGTCGACCGTGCCATACAAAAGTCTCGGCTTGAGCAGTTCGCCGCCGTTGGCAATCGCCGAAAAGGCCGCCGCCAATTGAAGCGGAGTCACTGCCACTCCATGACCCATCGCTAACGCGGCGGTTGTGTACTCGGACCACTTGTAGGGTTTCGCGATGCGCCCCGAAGCTTCACCGGGTAATCCGCAACCGAGCTTTTTTCCAAAACCGAACCGTTTGTAGGTATCGAACAGCTCGTCGCTGTTCACTCGCCATGCCCACTTGGCGATACCGACATTGCTGGACAACTCAACGATCTGCCGGAAATTGATAAAACCATGCTTCTTGTCATCATGAAGAATATTCCGTCCCATTTTCCACTGACCCATTCCGCAATCGACCAGCTCGTTGTAGTTCACCACTCCAGCATCGAGGCAAGCGGCGGCAGTGAATGCTTTAAACACTGATCCCGGTTCGAACTGATCGGAGATCGCTCGGGGTTTGGACGGCTTGTCAGGATTGTCTTCGAGCGGATCGAAATGAGCCAGCGCCAGAATGTCCCCGGTGCGGCAGTCCATAAACGCCGCCATACCCGACTTCGCGCCGTATTCAGTCGTAGCGTTCTTGAGTTCTTCTTCGACAATTTCCTGAAGGCGCCAGTCAATGGTCAAGACCAGCGACTTTCCGGGAACAGGTTTGACCAGCGCTTCTTCTTTGACCGGATAGGTATTGGCCAGTCCGTCGCGCTGGATATCTGCCCAGCCGGGTGTGCCGGTCAAAATCGAGTCATGGACAAGCTCAAAACCCGACTGCCCCTTGTTATCGATGTCGGTGTAGCCGAGCACCTGTTTGCCGACATTGCCGAAGGGATACTCGCGGCGGCTTTCTTGCCGCAGGTGGAGTCCATGCGGTGCGGTCGCCATGATGCGCGCGGCGGTGGTATCATCGAGCATACGCTTGATCCAGCGAAATTTTTTGACGCCAAGCTTGTATTGGCTGATCGCGCCGCCGCGAGGCAATACCAGTGTCTTATCAAGATAGACTCCGACTTCGTCAAGTTCAGTAGCGTCAAGCGGAAGAGCATACAGCGATGAGGCGGCCACGTCTTTCGCGATCAGCCGGCCGGTCCGGTCGTAAATACTTCCGCGCTCGGCGGGGACAGGCAAACGGCCGCTGGTTTGCCGCTCTACAATCGCTGAATAACTTTCGTGCTTACCAATCTGAAGTTCAAACAAACGCGCTACCACAATCAGGAAAAACAACACGACCGACAGAGACAAAATTCCCAGCCGAATCTTTTCCTGCTTGGTACGGGTCACTCGCTAACTGATCCTCTCCCCGAAGAATCTAATTTGATCGAGTCTGTGGTATCGGCCTCGGCAGTTGTTTGTGACAGGACCGGCATATGATCTCCGGCGCGCCGGAAGGCGGATTTCAACTCGGCATACTGATCGAGTTGATGCGGACGATCCGGTTTCTTTTCGGTACGAACGGTGAACAGCCGGTCAGTCGGGACCATCAACAGACCAAGAGAATCGACCGCAAACGGCTCAATACGAGCCGCCATCGAAAGCGCCGATATCTCGGAATTCAATTTCTTAGCCTGATCGACCAGATCCTTATGCTCGACCTGGAGTTTATTCACTTCCATCGCCAGTTGAATTACCGTCACCCGTTGCCAGATATGTGCGCACGCCAGCGCCAGCAAGAGCGCGCCAATTCCGATTGCCGCCGCATATCGGTGTGATTTGAGCCGGCGAAGACTGAACCGCCGCATATCGACTGTCTCTTTGAACGCCCGCACCGATTGGTTCACAGCGCCACCCTTTCGGCCACCCGAAGTTTGGCCGAACGCGCGCGCGGGTTGGTGGCAATTTCGGCGTCGGTGGGAATGACCGGTTTGCGAGTGATTGTCTTCAGCGACGGACGGCGCCCGCAAGTGCATGCCATGAGGTTGCGTTTGCAATCGCAATTTTCAGAAGATGCCTCGCGGAAGTAATACTTGACGATCCGGTCTTCGAGCGAATGATATGAAATCACTGCGATCCGCCCGCCCGGAGACAGCAGTTTGGTTGCCATCGGAAGGACACGCTCTACCCGTTCGAGTTCTTGGTTAACAGCGATTCGGAGTGCTTGAAAAACACGCGCAGTTGACTTGGTACGGTATTGCCCAGACACCACGCCCGCGATAATTGCCGCTAACTGATGGGTAGTCTCGATCATGGCGGTCCGTCGCTCCGTGACAATTCGCCGGACTATCCGGCGGGCATCCTTTTCTTCACCGAACTTCCAGAAAATCTCTGTTAGTTCCTGCTCCGTCAATGTGTTCACCAGATCGGCGGCGGTATCACCGCCGGCCTGATCAAATCGCATGTCAAGCGGCCCGTCGACACGAAATGCAAAGCCGCGGGCCGGATCGTCGACCTGGTCTGATGAAAGTCCCAGATCGAGCAAAATTCCCGCGCACGCTGTTATTCCTTCGCGTATAGCGACACGCTCAAGCGCGTCGAACGAACTGCAGATTATTCTTACTTTCTGAGGGATCTCCGAGAGCGCATTCCCAAGTCGGGCGACCGCCTGTGGATCGCGGTCAAGACCGCAGAGCAAGGCCCCAGGGCCGAGCACCGAGGCCAACGCACGAAGATGACCTCCTCCACCCGCTGTCAAATCGAGATACGCGCCTTCGGGATCGGTTACCAGCAACCTGACGACTTCATCAACCAGAACCGGCTGATGACCAGAAGGACTACTCTCCCGCTGGTGCATTTCCGGAGAAGAGCCGTTCCGCGACATCCTCGTAGCTACCGCCGAATTGTTCGAGGTAGTACGCAAACCGCTCAGGATTCCAAATCTCGACCCATCGATTTACCCCGATGATGAGCAGATCTTTTTTCAGACCCGCTTCACTCAACAGGTGGGTCGGGATCAGGATGCGCCCCGCCTTATCAGGCACGAGCGGCGTCGCCGAGGAATAAAATCGCCGACTGAAAAACCGAAAATCCCGCTGGGTAAAATTGAGCGACGCAAAACGCTTCTGGATTTCTTCCCACTCCGGTTCCGGATAAAGCGACAGACACCC
>JBGAWZ010000129.1:0-5591 GCA_044227335.1 Candidatus Zixiibacteriota bacterium
ATCGAACAATCGGCGGTTAACTTCTTCGACAAAATTACAAAACGCTTTTATTGAATCGGCCGAATGCCATGGAGTTTGTTGGTGAAACCATGCCGGATGAGTGAAATGGTGCAGAGTCAGCATCGGCGTGATACCAAGTTCCAGTAACCGATCGATCATTCTGCTGTATTGATCAAATGCAGAGGTGTCGAATCGGCCTCGCTCCGGTTCCAATCGTGCCCACTCAATTGAAAAACGATAACTGTTGACCCTCAAATCACTCAGAAGTTGAAAGTCCGATTCCCAGCGCGACCAGTGATCGGTCGCTCGGCCGGCGTCGAACTCCACCGGCGACTCTTTCGCAATGCGGTTGTTTCCTACAATCTGCGAATGATCGTTTGTTATCCCGCCCTCAATTTGATACGCGGATGTTGCTACACCCCAAAGAAATTTGTTTTGGCGCTGGGACATTGGGAGAAGATATGGAGGAAGGTTGCACAATCAACCTAATGGCACGCCAATCGAAGTGCGGACGACCAATGACACCGATCGGAAATCACGACCCCACGCAAGTCCAAGTGTGTGATTGACTTATGTTGCTCCCCCGGCTGGACTCGAACCAGCGACCCGTTGATTAACAGTCAACTGCTCTACCAACTGAGCTACAGGGGAGTGTATGTCTATTGCCCCCCGGACCGGCCGGGGAACCGCTAAAATACCGTATTTCGGCACCTTGTCAACTCAATTTAGGATCGAGTTGTGGCCGCCTAAACGGTCATTTGGCCGTCATACTTGTAGCATAGGTTCCCGCCGTCCCAAATTCAATCGAGCACCAGCAAATTGTCCTGCCGAGTACCTCGATCCAGTCGAAACACCCAAAGTGGAACTTGGCGATTTTCGTTACGTACAACAGCGCAGATAACAAACTTTCAAAGGAGTGACAAACTATGAGTAGAGCGTTGCGTACTTCACTGATTTCTGCCCTGGCCCTGGCTTTGGGCCTAGGAGTGGCGTCCGCCAAGCCGACCTCTCACCGCTCCGGCGGATGGCTTGGCGTGTACACCCAGTCGGTCAATGACGAGATTGCCGAAGGATTCAAGCTGTCAACCAATTCCGGCGCGATCATCAATGAGGTGGTCGACGATTCTCCTGCCGATATCGCCGGTCTGAAAGAAAATGATATTGTCATCGCCGTCGACGGCCAAAAGGTCGAAACGGCCGACGACCTGACCGACATGATCCGTGACCACAAGCGCGGCGATGTAATCACTATCAAAGTCATGCGCGATGGAAAAGAGCAAGAAATCAAGGTCACACTTGAGTCTGCTTCCAACTCGCCTGAGCCGTCGGCCTGGAGTTTCAAGATGCCGAAAGCTCCGATGGCCCCCAAGACCCCGACATTTCAGTTCTTCGGTGACGATTCTCCGTCGCTCTATATTGGAGTTGAGTTGACCACGCTCTCCGACCAACTCCGCTAATATTTTGGAGTGACCGGCGACGACGGCGTTCTCGTATCAAGCGTAGAAAACGACTCACCAGCTGACAAAGCAGGAGTCAGGGCCGGCGATGTCATCGTGAAAGCCGACAATGAAAATGTCGAAACTGTTTCCGATCTTCGCGAGGTTATTGCCGAGAAGGACAAAGGGGAAAAGGTCTCTCTGGCGCTGGTGAGGGAGAAGAAACCGATTACAGTGACGGTAGAAGTTGCTGAAAACGAGCACGCCAGTTGGAATCACGGATCGGCCAGGACATTTGCGATGCCCGATATCGGACGGATCCCAACCCCGAATGTGCCGAAGATGCGCGGGCTCTGGTATGGAACCGACGATAACGACAAAGACGCCGAGGATCTGAAAGAAGAAATGAAAGAACTGCGGTTACTGATCGACGAAATGCGCAAACAACTTGAGGAACTTCGGAACTCCCGCAAGTAAAGGCAGTATAAGAGTCACAACAATCATTCCATTCCTTTCCAGATCAAGGCCCCGCAACGGCGGGGTCTTTCGTTTTTGCGAGCTTGCCTCGACTTGTTGAGCGGCAGTATATTGCCCACCTATGCCGCCAATCACAGTCGAAAAACTGTTTCAGTCCCGCAATCAGGATCTGGAGCTGACTTTGCTCACCTCGAGCGCCAGCCTAATCCGGACTATCCATAACGCCGAGTTGAACCGCCCCGGCCTTGCCCTCACCGGCTTTCTGGACCGGTTCCCAAATAAGCGGATACAAGTGCTGGGCGAAACGGAGATGGCCTACATAAGCCAGATCGACAAAAACCGGCTGGCCGATGTGGCAACCCGGATTTTCGATGCCGACGTGCCCATGGTCATCGTCGCCAAAGGGATTACCCCCCCGATTGAGTTCATTCAGGTTGCAGACGAGTTCACTACCCCGGTTTTTTCGAGTCGTCTGACTACTTCTCTGTTAGTGCAGAAACTTTCCGCGTATCTGGATCATGTTTTCGCGCCGTCGACGACTGTCCACGGCACACTCGTCGATGTTTACGGTGTCGGTCTTCTGTACACCGGCAAATCGGGGATAGGCAAATCAGAGGTGGCGCTTGATCTGGTTGAACGCGGCCATCGATTGGTCGCAGATGATATCGTAAAAATCGTACGGGTTGCCCCCGATGTCATCATGGGCACCGGTTCGGACTTGCTTGGCCACCACATGGAAATTCGCGGTGTTGGGATTATAGATGTGGAAGAGTTGTTCGGAATCCGGGCCATTCGACTGCAAAAGCGGATCGAGGTCGAAGTCAATCTGGCGCTCTGGCAGGAAGCTGAAGATTACGACCGTTTGGGGACTGAAAATCAGTTGACCACCGTGCTGGGAGTTCAAATCCCGATTGTAAAAGTGCCGATTTCCCCCGGAAAAAACATCACCGTGATTTCCGAGGTTATCGCCATGAATCATATGCTCAAAGTGTACGGCGAGAATTCGGCTGTTGAATTTGCCAAAAAGCTCAGCCAGCGGCTCTCGCGCCAGTCGGTCACCGAAGATTACCTGGAGTCAGACTACGAATAAGTCCATCCGGGGCTTGGCAAATCGGGGGAAAAATGTTATCTACTTCGTCTGTCCGACGCCCCCGAGCGCGGGAACGCGCGGCCATAAACCGAGTAGAACGAATCAGGAAGAGTGGAGGATATAGTGTACATGCGCCTAGTTAAGCAATTGACCGGACTCACCGCTGTCGCATTGATGGCAATATGGCCGCTGGCCTGCGGGAAGAAGTCGACCGATGTGGTGGCGACGGTCGGCGACTATCAAATTACGACCGAAGAGTTGAGTAGTCTCAATCCCGGCCTGGCGACTGAGTTTGCCAATGCCGATGCCGAATTTGCCGCCCGCAAAGAGGCGCTCGAATCGCTTATTGTGGGCCGGCTGTTGGTCCATGCCGCTTATGAAAAGAAGATTGATCAGAGCGAAGAAATCTCGCGCGTGGTCCTTGCCAATAAAGACAAGTTCCTTCTGGACGCCCTGTATAAGCGGGAAGTGCTCGACAAGGCGACGGCAACCGATGCCGAGGTGCAGGACTACTACAATCACCTCGAATTCAAACTGCGCGCCTCCCAGATTGTGGTCGATTCCGAAGCTACCGCCCAAATGGTATTGGATAAGCTCAAAGCCGGAGAGAATTTCGAGCAATTGGCCTACGACTACTCGCTCGACCCCAACGCCAAGCGCAATCGTGGTGATCTGGGGTACTTCATCTGGGGTGCGATGGTCGACGAATTTCAGCAGGCCGCTTTCAAGATGCAACCCGGAGAAGTTTCGCCGCCAGTGAAGTCACCGTTTGGCTGGCATGTGATCAAGTTAATTGAAAAACTGCCCAACGAAACGCGTGGCGCCCTTGAGGAGTCTAAGGAACAGATCAAGAATCAGATCCTGGCCCGCAAACGACAAAAGTATACCGAGGACTATGTCAGCACTATTCGCACCAAGTACGCGGTGCGGGTTGACTCGGTCACCTGCAACTACGTCCTGAAAAAACGGGAGAACCTCTATCCCCCGCAATTGCTGGTCAATCTTCCGAAGAGCGATTTCGACGACAAACAGCTCGATCGCAATGAAAAAGAAATGGTCATCGCTACCTGGGACGGCGGCCAGATGACGCTGTTGGATTACTTGACCCGCATCCACCAGATCCCTGAACCATACAAGCCGAGTCTTGATCAGTATGACTCGGTTGCTATGACCATCTTCAACTTAAAGATGCAGGAAATTCTGGCCTATGAGGCCAACAAGGCCGGCCTTGAAAGTGACGAGGGCTTCCAGCGCAAAATCAAGCTGTTCAAGGAAATGGCGATGGCTGATGTCATGCGCAACGATTCAATCAAGCCAACTCAGCAACCCGACGACGCCTCCGCCAGGCAATATTACGACGAGCACCCGGACGAATTTTCCAATCCGGCCCGTATACGCATGTTCGAAATTCAACTGACCGATGAGCTACTGGCGGCCAAGCTGGCGAAACAAATCAAATCACTCAATGAATTCAAGGCCAAAGCGGCCGATATCACCGAGCGCCCGTCGATGCGTTCTGTCTCAGGTGATCTTGGATATGTAGACAGGAAGTTCAGCCCGGAATTGTTCGACGCCGCCTGGGACAAGCCGGTCGGTACCATCGGAGGTCCAGTGGCGGCAAGCGGTAAGTACTCAACTTTCTATGTCGTCGATAAGCTTCAGCCTGAGCTTAAGGACTTTCTCGGAGTCAAACGCGATATAATGGTGAAGCAGTTGAGCGAATTCCGTAAGCAGGCGTTTGATTCATGGCTCGCCGAGGCGCGCTCGAAAGTCAAAGTTGAAATCGACGACGCCGCGCTTCGCAGTAGCATAGACAATGGCAAATACGCTAAGTCTGATTCGACATCGAGAGGATAAATTGACAAAAGCCGGAACTGTCGCTCTTTGCGTGTGGTTGTTATTGGCCGTGGTTGTCGGCGCCCAGGATCGGGAGCCGATCGACAAAATTGTTGCAGTGGCTGGCCCCGACATCATTCTTGCGTCGGAACTGGCCCAGCAGATGCAGTTGACTGCTCTGCAGACCAATCGCCGTCCGAAAACACCCGAAGAGATAGCCGCTTTCCAAAAGGAAGTGCTGGATCAGATGGTCTCGGACAAACTGCTTTTGCAGGAGGCGCGCAAGGATACTTCGATTCATGTTCGTCCGGAGGAAGTCGATCAGGCGGTCAGCGAACAAATACAGCGCGTGTCAGCCAGGTTTGATTCCAACGATCAGTTCTTGGCGGCGCTGACTTCGGAAAACATGACTTTGCGCGATCTGCAGAAGAAGTATCACGACGATTTGGGCGATCAACTAGTCAAGCAGAGATATGTGCAGAAAAAACTCTCGGCTGTGTCGGTTTCCCGGCACGAAGTCGAAGAATTCTTCGCCAAGTTCGGAGACTCTATCCCGGCGCAACCGGAGGCAATCCGACTGGCCCATCTTCAGTTGTCGATCAATGCCTCAAAGTCGGTCGAAGATTCAGTCCGAACCTTTGTTGAGTCCCTGCGACAGCGCATCCTAAAAGGAGAGGATTTCAGGGCGATCTCGAGCCAGTATTCGACTCCCGGAATGGCCCCCGATAGTGGCATGCTCGGATATATCGCAA
>JBGAWZ010000130.1:0-5576 GCA_044227335.1 Candidatus Zixiibacteriota bacterium
GGTCGATGGAGGATGGGAAGAAGTTGGCGAGGGGGCAGGAGAAAGTGGAGGGTGACCAAAGTCGACAATGCGGTCACGTTAACAGTTGACTAACTTGCTTACTCCGCTAATTTACCTGCCAAGCGGACACGAGATTGGAATATCACAATAGGGAGGGAGATCATGTCGATCAATCTAAGTTCACCGAGGCTAACTCTGATTTCTATTTCTATTTTCATGCTCACGTTTAATGCAGTAGTGACAGACATCTCGGCCGGACGCAGAGGATCAAAGCAGGACAAAAGTGGCGTTCTCAATAACTCGCTCTTTGTTGATAGTGCCTACAAGTTCTCGGTCCGATTAAGAGACGGATGGAAAGAACGATTGGAGTCATCTGAAAGCGACGTTCGATTGACAATGATTCAAAAGCACACTGGATCGATTCGCTCAGTTGTTCCAACAAGAATGCAGTTTACGATTATCGAAGGGAATAACAAGGCAAGTGAAGTAGTTGATTCCGTTGCGTCCCAAGAATCTTCCTGGAAACAAAGTAAGTCTTTCTGGGCTGACATTAGGCCAACGCTCAGCGGAACTGTCATGGTCGGCAAGCTCAACGTTCGATCAAGAACACCAGTTAGTGTGGCCGGACGGACAGCTTCTTCATGTATAGGAAGAGTGAACTTTGACTTAGGAGGCGGCGGAGGTACCAATTTGGGAGCTGACGTTCAAATCTATGCGGTTGATATGCAGCCAAATGTGCTACTTGTAACCCTCTTCTTTGACAGCCGGGATCGAGAGCAGGCAGAAAAAGAGAAATCGGAGATTTTGGCGGGTGTTGGCTGGCTCCAGTGACAGTTGTATTGTCTGCCAAAGAAAAATGCGCCATCAGGGATTCGAACCCCGGACCCACTGATTAAGAGTCAGTTGCTCTACCAGCTGAGCTAATGGCGCATTGCATTCCCCAAATCAAATTATGAGGGTGGAAGGGATTGAACCTTCGACTCCCTGCTTAAAAGGCAGGTGCTCTACCACTGAGCTACACCCCCATACTATCTTCGGGGGACAAATTTGAGACCCCAAATTTACCCGCCCAAGGCGCAAAGTCAACCCCTTGACAGTAGATTTCAGAGAGGGAATTACATGGCCGGTGAGGGGATAAGACCAAAGTAGGTCGGGTTGAAAATCGGTTCGTGTTGGACGAACCGGATTGGCTACCCGACAGTTTCATTCCAAAGAGCAAGATGTCGGGTAGCCTGCGCTCCCGGCAACAGCCGGGCGCTTGCCAACCCGACCTACTGGACTATGACAAGACGGTGACAATAGAATTTTCGCTCTGTTTATACTCTCAGCAGTTTCTCATGCAGAGGCGGATCATCCGCCTCACCTTTTCATACGGGACACGAGCGCCGGCTATCCTCCTCCCCTTCCGGCGCTCGATTTGTTTTCGAGTTGAATAACAAAAAGCGGCCAGGCGAAATGCCTGACCGCTTTGGAATTTTCAATCGCAACCCACCTTGCGAGTGGGTTTCTATAGGTCCGGATTATTTTGCGATTTGTACCAGCTCCACTTCGAAAGTGACGGCTGTATTAGGAGGTATAACTCCCGGTATTCCGTTGGCTCCCCAGCCAAGTTCCGAGGGAACGATAATGGTTCGCGTGCCGCCTTCCTTCATGCCCACGATTCCTTCGTCATATCCCTTAATCATCTGGCCATTGCCCAAAGTACTTTTGAGCGGTTGGCCCTTGTCTACCGAGGAGTCAATCTTTTTCCCTTTAGCGTTATTTACCCAAAGCCAAACGGTATAGTGAATCATCACGGTCTGCCCCATCTTGGCTTCGGCGCCGGTTCCAATCTTCGTGTCAAGTGTCTTAAGTCCGGTTTTCGAAGTCACCCATTTCTCCGTTTCTACTTTCGTGCTGTCGGCTCTCTTTTCAATTTTGTCGGCGGATTTGGCTGAGTCGGTTGTGGCGCCGGTATCGCTGGCGCAAGCAACACTTGCCAGCAGGGCCAGAGTGGCTATCCCGACGATGAGCTTTCTCATTTTGATTTCCTTTCTTCCCGGACTACTATATTAATTGTTAATCAAACGTACTCTTTATATCTCATCCCACCAGAATGGTTTCGTGGCGTTTTGCGCCGGTGGAAACCAGACAAATTTCTACTCCCAAGTCGCGGGCGATAAATTCAAGATATTCACGTGCTTTCACCGGTAGTTTTGCAAAGTCGGTCCCGCCGGTGGTGTCGCTTTTCCATCCGGAGACTGTTTTGTACACTGGTTTCACGTGCCCGAGTTCGGACAAATCAAGCGGGACTTCGCTCATTCGTTCACCATTCAGTTCGTACTCAGTGCAGACTTTGATCTCGGCGAATTCATCGAGTACGTCGAGTTTAGTGATCGCGATCGAATCGACGCCGTTGATTCGAACGGCATGGCGAAGGGCCACCAGATCAAGCCAGCCACAGCGGCGGGGTCGACCGGTTGTGGCGCCGTATTCGTCGCCGAGAGTTCTAATTCTTTCTCCGGTCTCGTCGATCAGCTCAGTCGGGAATGGCCCCGCGCCGACGCGCGTGGAGTAGGCCTTAACCACACCGACGACCTGATCGATCATGCGTGGGCCGATACCCAGACCGGTAAGTGCACCACCAACGGTGGTATTCGATGAGGTCGCAAATGGATAAGTCCCCAAGTCGACATCAAGCATTGATCCCTGCGCACCTTCAAAGAGAATGGATTTCCCTTCTTTGTGGGCGCGAAAGAGGGCGAGTGAGATATCGGTCACCATCGGCTTGATCAGTTCGGCGATTAGTTTTAAGTCCTGAAATGTCTTTTCAAGATCGGCCCGTGGATCGGAAGAGCCTTCCAGATATTTTGCCTTGATGACTTTTTGATACTCAAGTCGTCGGCGGAGTCGTTCGGTATTGAACAAATCGGCGACTCGGATACCGTGGCGGGCGACTTTGTCGACATAGGCCGGCCCTATTCCGCGCTGAGTTGTGCCAATGGAGCCGGTGCCACGGGCCTCTTCTTCCACCGAATCAATCAGTTTGTGGTATGGCAGAACGAGATTAGTGGCCGGTGAGAGAAAAAGCCGGTTACGGTAATCGATCTGCTTGGATTTGAGCAATTCGAGTTCGTCGCGGAACGAGAACGGATCGAGTACCACGCCGTTGCCGATAAAGCAAATCTTCCCCGGATGCAGAATTCCCGACGGTATCAAATGGAGCACATACTTGGTGTCGCCGACAATCACCGTGTGGCCGGCGTTTGCCCCGCCCTGGAACCGGGCGATGATGTCGGCATCGGCCGCCAGCAAATCGACAATCTTACCTTTCCCTTCGTCCCCCCACTGACATCCAACAATAACCCGATTTCTACGCATGCCCTTTCGCCTTCTCTTTTGTCTGCGCGACCAATTGTCTGATCGCGCCTGCTAATTGTTCTTTGCCCGCGCCGGTAACGGTGGAAAATGGAATCGACGGCAATCCCAGCTCCTGCTCAAGCTGTCTGACTTTTTGACTTAGCTTATCCCGTCCGAGCTTATCTGATTTGGTCACCGCCATCATGACCGGAAGTCCGCGCTCGGCCAGCCACGACAGCAACTGCAGGTCTTCCTCGCCCGGATCGCGACGGCAATCGAGCAGGAAGATCAGTCCCGCGAGGCGGCTTTCTTCATTGAGATATTTTTCGATCAGTTTCCCCCACTCATTCTTGAGCGAACGGGAGACTTTGGCGTAGCCATACCCCGGCAAGTCGACCAGATAATATTTTTCGTCGATCAAAAAGAAATTCAGCGAGCGGGTTTTTCCGGGAGTAGAGGACACTTTCGCCAGCTTGCGTTGACCTACCAGCTTATTGAGCAGTGATGATTTGCCGACATTGGATCGCCCTGCTACGGCGATCTGCGGGCGTTGATCACGAGGAAGTTGTTTCAGATCGTGAAACGAACCGACAAACTCCGCCCTTGTCTGTTTAGTGCCGATGGTAGATTTCTCCTGTAAATGTGCGCAACGGTGTGTGTACACCGCTGGGTACATCAGCGCAGACCCGCCGCCGGGCGCTCCCCCGGTCGGGTTTTGGTTTTTACAAAGGGCGACCGGACCATCGCCAGCTTGATTGCTTCGGTCAATGACTCAACGTGGTACAGCGTGAGTCCCTCGAGCAGTTCCGGCTGGAGTTCCACGATGTCTTTGCGGTTTTTCTCCGGCAGAATAATCTTTGTTATCCCCAGTCGCTTGGCCGCCAGGAGTTTCTCATTCAGCCCGCCGATTGCAAGCACATCGCCGAATAATGTAATTTCGCCGGTCATGGCAATATCAGTGCGAACCGGAATGCCGGTCAGTGAGGACAAAATCGCCATAGTCAATGTGATGCCCGCCGATGGTCCGTCTTTGGGCACCGCTCCTTCGGGGACGTGGACGTGAAGTTCGAGTGTCTCGAAGAAATCGTCTTTCAGCCCGAACTGTTTGGTCCGGTTGCGAATGTACGACATAGCGGCCGTGCCTGATTCCTTCATCACATCACCAAGTGATCCGGTAAAGGTGAGCACTGCTTTTCCTTTGAGCGGGACAACCTCGACCGGCAGTACCTCGCCGCCCATCTCAGTCCAGGCCAGACCCACGGCATAACCGGCGGTTGGTACTGTGCGGAGATTGGTGTCGGTGAATTTGCGCGGGCCAAGTAGTTTGCCAATCGCCTTGGGCGGAATGACTACTTTGCGCAACTTCTTTCCGCCGGCAACTTCGACCGCAGTCTTGCGAAGCAGGCTCGACAATTGTCGTTCCAGCTCGCGCACACCCGACTCGCGCGTGTAAAACCGGATCAGTTCCAAGAGCGCCGCCGGTTTGAGTTCAATGCTCAGATCGCCCAGCCCGATTTCTTTCTGGAGTTTCGGCCAGAGGTAGTCGCGGGCGATAGCCGCTTTCTCGAAATCAAGATATCCGGGCAGACGGATAATCTCCATCCGGTCGCGAAGTGGAATCGGAATCGACTGGGTCGAGTTCGCGGTTGTGATAAAGAGCGTTTTCGACAGATCGTATTCGACTTCGAGATAATTATCGTAAAATGAATTGTTCTGCTCCGGGTCGAGCACCTCAAGAAGCGCGGCGGCCGGGTCGCCACGAAAATCGGCGCCGATCTTGTCAATTTCATCAAGCAGAAATACGGGATTGGACGAAGCCGCTTTTTTCATCGACTGGATAATCCGCCCCGGAAGGGCACCGATATAGGTGCGGCGATGGCCGCGGATTTCGGCTTCGTCATGAATGCCACCAAGCGACATCCGTACAAATTTTCGTCCCATCGAGCGGGCAATAGAGCGCCCGACCGAAGTCTTTCCGACACCGGGAGGGCCGACAAGACAGAGTATCGGCCCCTTTACTTTGCCGGCCAGGCGAATCACCGCCAAATGTTCCAGTATTCGCCCCTTGGCTTTTTCAAGGCCATAATGATCGCTATCTAATGTCTGTTTCACACCCTTGAAATCAGTCCGCTCTTTGGTCGTGACATTCCACGGCATACTTAGTAGCCACTCAAGATATGAGCGAATGACCCCGGCCTCCGCCGAGTACGGGTGCATCTTAGAGAGCTTCTTAATCT
>JBGAWZ010000131.1:0-5551 GCA_044227335.1 Candidatus Zixiibacteriota bacterium
GCATCATAAGCTCCGGTGCCAGTGTACTCGGCGCGCAATACATGCGTCTCAGAAGTCGGAGCATTCGAGGCGAAGAATCCGGCGACCGTATCAGTGGTGGCCGCCTCGATACGTGCGCGGGGAAGCGACGTACCCAGCCCCAGACTTCCTCCCGAGGTGAGCACCGCGTTCGGCCACGTAGTCCCCTGCTTGTAAAAGTACATGTCGCCCGGCTGAACTCCCCAGAACGGAAGGCCAGCAGAGCCGGCCACCGACGCCTCCCAGACAGCATTGGAACTGGTGTTTGATATTTCCGTCACAGTCGCATCCGGATGCGCCGACTCAATTCGCGAAACAAACAGGTCAGACGCCGTGCCCGAGACATGAAGCGGCCTGATCGGGGTTGACGTGCCTATTCCGACGGCGTCAGAGTTGGCGGTCAGGTGAATAGTCGCTCCCTCGTGGGTCCATCCGTCGCCTGAACTGAGGGCGTAGGGGACTGCTGTGAGCCGGGTGCGCGGCGAAATTTCAGGATCGGCACCGACTTTGATGGCAAGATAGAGGGAAGTGTCATTGAACAGGTCGGCGCCAAAGAACACGACCGAACCCAATCTGACCGTGAATAGCCCGTTCGATGTGGTTACACTCTGCGTCTCTCCCCACTGCGGTACACCGCCTGTTGGGGTGTCATAGAGCGTGAAATTAACAGAGTAGGATCCGTCGGAAACAGGTTGGCCTGCGTTGTTGGTCAGTCGTCCTTGATAGTTGATTAGATTGGGTGCCACCGGATGCACGGTGGATGTGAGAGCACCCGCAGTGACCAAGCAGGCCAGCACAAAACGAAAGCTCCGGAAAGACATGTGTCCTCCAAAAAAATGATGGTTTGTCAGACCAGATGTCGAAATGTTCTATTTGTTTGTTTGTGAGCAGGCGTCGCCTGCCTGCGCTGAATATACGCGATAATCGCCAATTTAGGGCAATTTAATCTTCCATAGTGGAGAGCAACACGAGGTGACGTCTCTGGTGGTGAGGTTGGCTATTGATCAATTCTATCCATGTTGTATACTATGCTTTCCCAGGTACAGGAAACCGGCTTGCGCCCTCGCGCGGGAGTTGGTATAGTTAAGTTTCGCAAAGAGTTGGAGTGATTGCCGATGTTCTCAAAGAAGCTATTGGAAACCCTGAAGGCCCGCCTCGCAGAATGGGACAAGACCGCCGCCAAGTCGCGTGGCAAGAAGTCATTGCCCCGCTTTTTTACGGTTTCAAGTGTCGATATCGATGAGCTCTACACTCCCGACAAAATCAAAGACGCAGAGCAAGACGACCACTACTGGAACAACATCGGCCTGCCCGGCGAGTATCCGTACACCCGAGGCGTTCACCACACGCTTTATCGTACCAAACTCTGGACCATGCGTCAGTTTGCCGGGATGGGAACGCCGGCGCAAACCAACGAACGATTCAAATATATTCTCGCGCAGGGCGGCACCGGACTTTCGACCGCTTTTGATCTCCCGACATTAATGGGATACGATTCCGATCACCCGCGCTCGCTCGGCGAGGTGGGCAAATGCGGTGTGGCGGTTGATACGCTGGCCGACATGGAAATTATTTATAGCGGCATCGATCTGGGTAAAGTCTCAACCTCGATGACCATCAACTCGCCGGCGTCGATAGTTCTCGCGATGTATTTTGCAGTGGCCGAAAAGCAGGGCGTGCCGTTTGAAAAAGTCACCGGCACACTGCAAAATGACATTCTCAAAGAATACATCGCGCAGAAAGAGTTCATCTTCCCGCCGGTACCGTCGATCAGGTTAATCACCGACATGATGGATTACTGCACCAGGCATGTCCCGCAGTGGAATACGATCTCGATTTCCGGCTATCACATCCGCGAAGCTGGAGCGACCGCGGTGCAAGAGTTGGCGTTCACATTGGCCGATGGCTTCCAGTATATCGAGTCGGCGATTGCGGCCGGGCAGGATGTCGATGATTTCGCGCCGCGACTGTCGTTTTTCTTCAATGCTCACTCGGATTTCTTTGAAGAGATTGCCAAGTACCGTGCCGCTCGACGAATCTACGCCAAACGAATGAAGAACAAATACGGTGCGAAGAACCCGCGGTCGTGGATGCTCAGGTTTCACACTCAAACCGCCGGATGTTCGCTGACCGCGCAACAACCGGAAAATAATATTGTCCGCACAGCGATTCAGGCGCTATCAGGCGTACTCGGGGGGACTCAGTCGCTTCACACCAATTCGATGGACGAAACGCTGGCGCTTCCCTCTGAAAAAGCCGCATTGATCGCGCTTCGCACCCAGCAGGTGATCGCGTACGAAACGGGCGTGGCCAACACTGTCGATCCGCTGGCCGGATCATACTTTGTGGAATCACTGACCGACAAAATGGAAGCCGACGCCGAAGAAATCTTTGCCGAGATCGAGCGGCGCGGCGGAGTGCTGGAGTGTATCGAGGAAGGGTATTTCCAGCGCGAACTGGCCAAATCGGCCTATCGCCATCAGCAGGAACTGGAAAGCAAAGACCGGATCATTGTCGGTGTGAACGAGTTTGTCCTCGACGACGAGAAGCTCGAAATCCCGGTGCTGAAAATCGATCCGACTGTCGAGCGGGATCAGGTGGCGTTCTGCAAGAAGATCAAGGCCGAGCGCGACAATGGCAAAGTGCAGGTGGCGCTGGATAATCTGCGCAAAGTCGCCGAGGGTCGCGGGAACACGTTTGAAGCGATCATGGCGGCAGTGAAAGTGTACGCCTCGGTGGGCGAGATGTGCGATGTCCTTCGCGCGGCGTGGGGCGAGCATGTTGAATCCCAAAGCGCGATGCAGGTGTGATAACAGATACGACGAATAGACGATTAGATATAAACGACTTACTTCATGCCAAAAAAAATCCGCGTACTCTTAGCCAAGCCCGGCCTTGACGGTCACGACCGGGGAATCAAAGTCATCGCCGCCGCTTTCCGCGACGCCGGCATGGAAGTCATCTATACCGGCCTTCGCCAGACCCCCGAGATGATTGTCGATGCCGCGATTCAAGAAGATGTCGACGCCATCGGGCTGTCGATTCTTTCCGGCGCGCACATGACCCTTTTTCCGGCGGTGCTCGACGAAATGAAAAAGCGCAACGCCACCGACATTCTGCTCTTCGGCGGCGGGATTGTCCCCGACGACGACAAAGTTGCGCTGGAGAAGCTCGGTGTCGCCAAACTCTTTACCCCCGGCGCACCGACCGAGGAAGCAATTCAATATCTAAAACGAACGATTGAAGATCGCCAGACCAAAACAAAGTAGCTCATTGGATGATTTGAAATACGATTTCCGGAGGAATAATGCCATACAACGTTGATCCCAAACAACAAGCCGTGCGCGACGAAGTCCGCATATTTGCCGAAAAAGAAATGTACCCGGTCAGCGAACAGCTCGACCAGATGCCCGAACCCCGCAAGTTCCCGCTAGAAGTCTATCGCAAACTCGGAAAAGCCGGGTTCATAGGATATGTCATGCCGAAAGAGCTGGGCGGAAGCGGCAAGTCGCACCTTGAGTATATCACGCTGATCGAAGAACTCTGCTACCACGACGCCGCTATCGGCCTGTTGTGCGCGGTCGGCGAGCTGGCCACCAATCCGATTATCAACTTTGCCAATGACGAACTGAAAAAGAAGTATGTCCCCGGTTGCGCCTCAGGCGAGCGGGTTGTTGCGTTCGTACTGACTGAGCCGAACGCCGGGTCGGATGCCGCCAATCAATCGACTGTCGCAGTCGAAAACGGCGATCATTATATCGTGAACGGCGAGAAGATTTTCATCATGCACGGCGACGCCGCTGATACGGCTGTCCTCTTCTGCAAGATCGAAGGGAAGCCGAAAATGTCGGCCATGATTGTCGAAACCAATCAGCCCGGCTGGGAAAAGCGGACACTGCGCAACAAGATGGGTATGCGTGCCGCGACCACCGGTGGAATCAAAATCACGAATGTGAAAGTCCCGAAAGCCAATTTGGTTGGCGAGGAAGGGAAAGGATTCCGCTACGCGATGACCACGCTGGATTCAGCGCGAGTCGGAGTGGCGGCGCAGGGAGTTGGTGTGGCCCAGCGGGCGCTTGATGAATCGATCAAGTATGCCAACAAACGAATCGCGTTCGGCCAGCCGATTGCCAAACTTCAGGCGATTCAATGGATGATCGCCGACATGGGTACCCGTGTCGAGGCGGCCCGGTGCCTCACGTACAAAGCGGCGCTGATGCAGGATCGTGGCGAAAAATACGGACTTGAAGCGTCGATGGCCAAACTGTACGCCTCGGAGATTGCCAATTTCTGCGTCGACCGCGCTATGCAAATTCACGGTGGGTACGGATATATCGGCGAATTCTCGCAGATCGAAAAAATGTATCGCGATCAGCGCGTGCTGGAAATCTACGAAGGAACCTCCGAGGTCCAGCGCCTGGTGATTGCCGGAAATCTTCTGGCCAAGGGATGAAATTCGGCGATTTTGAAATTCGCGCTTTTGTGGCTGAGCGGTTTCGCCTCGACGGCGGCACGATGTTCGGCGTAATCCCGAAAATGCTCTGGCAGAAAATGGCGCCCGCCGACGAGAACAATTTGATCGCGATGGTCAACAATCTGTTCGTTCTGACAGCCAACGGAAAGCGGTATCTCTTTGATGCCGGTCTTGGCGATACACTCTCTGATCGCGAAAAGCGAATCTACGGCACTGACGGAGTCTCGCATATCGAAGCGGGACTTTCAGATCTCGGGCTTACGCCAAATGATATCGATTATGTTTTGCTCACTCATCTGCATACCGATCATTCCGGCGGCGCGGTGAAACTGGTCGACGGGAAGTATATTCCCCGGTTTCCTAATGCGCAGGTGGTTGTGAGCGAGCGGGAGTGGCGAGCCGCCATGAACCCCGATGAGCGCACCAGCGCCGTGTATATTCCGGAGCGGTTTCGTGCACTTGAAGACGCGGGAGTAGTCGAGTTGCTTGAAGCCGACCGCGTGCAAATCTGTCCCGGCGTAACCGCCGTACACACGGGTGGACATTCCGAGGGACACTTCGGACTCGAGATGGAATCAGGCGACAAGCAGGTCTGGTACTACGCCGATATTTATCCGTCAGCCGGACATTTCAAAGTCCCGTTCATTCCGGCAACTGACGTATATCCCCTCGATTCAATGGCAGTAAAACGCAAATTGACACCGAGACTTGAATCGGGCGAGATCACGCTTGCGTTCGATCATGACATTAATTTCACGCTCGCCAATGTCTTGTCGCGCGAAGGCAAGCTGGTGTGTGAATCGGCTGATTCGACTGTGGCCGCGGCCAACTGAGGAGGATACTGCGTGTCGCTTGAAAAAAAACTCAGCGAACTTGAATCACTCCGCGCGCAGTCGAAATTGGGCGGCGGCGAGGATAGAATCGACGCCCAGCACAAAAAAGGGAAGCTGACCGCCCGCGAACGAATCGAATTGCTGGTCGATCAAAATTCATTTGAAGAGTTCGACGCTTTTGTCACCCACCGATCCTCGGATTTTGGTTTGGATAAGCAGAAGATTC
>JBGAWZ010000132.1:0-5544 GCA_044227335.1 Candidatus Zixiibacteriota bacterium
AGATCATCTTCGGATGCGCCGTTATTGTCGGTGTCGTCAGTTTTCTCAAAGTGAATCTCAAAGCAATATCAAACCGAAACCAAGTCCTCTATCGTGGATTGTCAATCTGCGCCATGCTGGCCATGCCGATCCTTGCAATCATTTGGGGGAGAGGGGTCGATTCACCCTTCATGTGGGTCTTTGACAACATTCAAATCCCCCTGCAATCAACCGTCTTCGCGCTCCTTGCTTTTTTTGTAGCCTCGGCCTCTTACCGAGGCTTTCGCGCTCGCTCGGTAGCGGCTACCGTCTTACTTGTTGCGGCTCTTTTGGTCCTTCTCAGCCGATCTGCCCTTGGCGATCATCTCTGGAGCCAGTTTCCGGTGTTCACCGACTGGGTGCGCAACACTCCCTCGATGGCCGCCCGTCGCGCCATCCTCATCGGCATCGGCCTCGGTTCTTTGACCACATCGCTCCGTGTCATCCTCGGCATCGAGCGAACCTGGCTCGGAGGCAACCGCTGATGTCACTCTCCTCTCGCCACTGGGTCTTCTTGGGATTACTGATTGTGATTGTCGCCTCGATGCTACTCAACATCCGGTTGGAATCGACCGCATCCCCTGAATCTGTGAAGTTCCATTCGTTCATTGATTCCCTTCCCGCCGGCTCAGCAGTCATCGTCTCATTTGACCACGAGGCTTCCGCCCTCCCCGAGATCCGCCCGCTGGCAGTTGCGGTTCTTCGCCACCTCTTTTCTCACAACAACCGGGTGGTGGGCGTTGCTCTCATGGCCGAGGGGACAGGAATAGGCAGTCAGCTTCTGGATCAGGTCGCACATGAATACGGTAAATCCTACGGATCGGATTACGCCTATCTCGGATTTCAACCCCAGCCCATCGCCGCAATCATCTCCATGGGAGAATCTATCGAGAGGACTTTTCCAACCGACTATTTTGGACACCCGTATGATTCGGTTTCGCTACTCTCAGGAATCACCGATTTTCGCCAGATCAGCGCCATTGTTTCCATCGCCGACGGCAACCTGACCACTCACTGGATCGAATACGGTCACTCCCGCTTCGGTGTGCCGGTGGTTGGCGCCGTTACCGGGGCGATGATGACCTCATACGATCCCTATCTTGCCTCCGGCCAATTGAGTGCGATGGTCGGCGGCCTACGCGGAGCGGCCGAGTACGAACAGCTGATTGGTCATCGGGGAAGTGGAGCACGCGGCATGCTGGCCCAAACTACCGGTCATCTATATGTGATTGCCATGATTCTTGCCGGGAATATTATTTACCTGGTAAACCGACGGCGGGGAAGAGGCAGAGGATAGCGTGGATATAGGTGTTGTCGTCGCCGGCCTTTTGACTCTGGCGATACTCAGCTTTCTCTATCGCGATAACCCTCTGTACAAAGCGGCGGAATTTCTACTTGTAGGTGTCAGTATCGGATACACCCTTGTGATTACCTGGTCGAACAACATCATGTCCAAACTAGTCGAGCCGCTCTCCAACGGCCAGTGGCACCTCTTACTACCTTTGATTTTTGGCGTTCTGATGTTCTCCCGGTTCTTCCCGCGCTTCACCACTTGGTCGCGTTTACCGCTCGCGGTGTTGATCGGTTCTGGCGCCGGTGCGGCAATTCCGGCCATGCTCCAGGCCCGCACTCTTACGCAACTCTCCGACACCGTCACACCACTTTTTTCATCCGGTTTTGTTCCAAATTTCTCTGCTATTCTCGTTTTAGTCGGTGTCATTTGTACCATTTCCTATTTCTATTTCAGTCACGAGCAAACCGGCCTGCTGGGGCGTGCCGCAAAAGCCGGCACTATGTTTCTCATGCTCTTCTTCGGCACGACGTTTGGATACACAGTCATGTCCCGTCTGTCGACTTTGATTGGCCGAGTCGAATTTTTGCTTACTGATTTCCTGCATCTAACACGATGACCTGTCCCAAGTGCAAAGTCACCATGCGCGAAGAAAAGCGCGTCTTCCACAAACAGCGCAAATGGATCTGCCCCACCTGCGGCCGCGTCCGGTTTCAACAGAAACGCAAGCCTCATCAAAAGCCCGAAGAGTGAAATCTCGGTATGGAATCGACTGTTCGTATCGGCACATCCGGATATTCATTTGAGGATTGGCGCGGGCCGTTCTATCCGGCCGAGATCGACAAAGGGAAAATGCTCGATCACTACGCCCGTTTTTTTAAGACCGTTGAAATCAATTCCACCTACTACCGAATCCCACATCCGGTTGTCATGGTCAACATGCTCAAAAAAGTCCCGCCCGGATTTGATTTCATGGTCAAAGTCCCGCAGTCGTACACTCACCAGCGAACAAACTTAGAACAAGACCAGCGGCAGTTCACTGAAGCGATCCGACCACTCGCTGAGTCGGGTCGACTCTCGGGATTGCTTGCACAATTTCCGTATTCGTTTCGCTTTGGCCAAAATGAACTGGACTACATATCCATATGTCGCGAGGCGGTCGCGCCCGAACGCCTTTTTGTTGAGTTCCGACATCATAGCTGGGTCAACCGGCCGATGTATGATCGGCTCAAATCCGAAGGTATCGGGTATGTCTGTGTCGATGAACCTCAGCTCCCCGGCCTGCTCAAACCAGACCTGTTTGCCACCACCGACACCGCGTACATCCGTCTCCACGGCCGCAATTCCGACAAATGGTGGGATGGCGGCGCTCTTCGCTACGACTACCTGTACAGCGACGAGGAATTGAGCGTGTGGCGGGACAAAGTCCGTAAGATCATGGCGAAAGTCAAAACCACCTACGTCTTTTTCAATAATTGTCATCTGGGTCAGGCGGTCACCAATGCCACCCGATTTGCCGAGCTCATCAAAAGCTGACGCACCGGGCTTTTTTTGTTGATTCAAACAGCAGGGGGCATGAATATTCAAAGAATGCGGAGAGTATAGGCAGTACTATGTATTTACAACTCGAACACATTCGCAAGCAGTACGACGGCAAAGTGGCCGTCGCCGATCTGTCGCTCTCGGTCCCCAAGGGCTCGATGTTCGGCATTATCGGGCCGAACGGCGCGGGGAAAACCACCACTATCCGCATGATCATGAATATTGTGCCGCCCGACTCCGGAACTATCCGACTCGACGGCCAGCCGGTTGGGTCCGATTTCAAAGACCGGGTCGGATACCTCCCCGAAGAGCGCGGCCTCTACAAGAAGATGACGCTGGCCGAAGTGATCGTCTATATGGCCGAACTCAAGGGAATGTCCGCCTCACGAGCCAAATCGGCGATCAATCCCTGGCTCGAACGCCTCGAGCTTTCCGCGTATCGCGATCGCAAAGTTGAAGAACTTTCCAAGGGGATGCAACAAAAGTTACAATTCATTACGACAATTGCCCACGAACCGGAGATCATTATCCTCGACGAACTCTTCTCCGGACTCGACCCACTCAATGTCGAACTGATGAAGGGAATCCTGCTTGATCTGAAACGTCAGGGGAAGACCATTCTCTTCTCCACTCACGTCATGGAGCAGGCCGAAAAACTCTGCGATCACCTCTGTATGATCTCTCAAGGGCAGAAAGTCCTCGACGGTCGCCTGGCTGATATCAAGGCCCAATTCGGTCGCAACGCGATTCAGGTAAGTTTCGACGGCGACGGTTCTTTTATCCGCTCTCTGCCCGGAGTCGCCGGCGTGACGGAATACAACAACTATCTTGAGCTACGGTTGGGCGAGGGCGCCTCAGCGCCGACATTACTCAAATCAATCGTCGACAAAGTATCGGTCCGACGGTTTGAAATAGTCGAGCCATCGTTGTACGAGATCTTCATCGAAGTCGCCAAAGTTGACCGGGCCGAGTTCGCCCAACCCACGGGGGTACCGCGTGGGTAAAGTCTGGATTATCATCGAGCGCGAGTATGCGCAAGTTGTCCAAAAGAAATCGTTCATATTCGGTATTTTGCTGACTCCCGCCATCATGGCCCTGTTCATGCTCCTGCCCGCCTGGCTGGCGGACAAGAAAGCCACTGAGGCCGAAAAGCTGGCAGTCATTGACATGGGAGGCGAGGGGATAGGCGCGCAGTTTGCCTCTACAATTGCAAAAGATACGCTCGAAAATGGCGGGCCGTATTACAAGGTCGTGAATACCTTTGCCTCGATCAAAGACGAGGCCGAGTTCAACAGTCTGTACGATTCTCTAAGTGTTTCGATCTCTGAGCGGGACATTCGGTATTTTCTTGTTGTCCGACCGATGGCCTCCAGTTTCCCCGACGATTCGATTTACTTAGTCGCCAACAACGAAGATTTTCACTCGATCTCGCGGTTTGAGACAGTGCTTTCCAATATCGTCTCCTCAATGCGCCTAAGGGTATCGAGCGTCAACCTGCCGGTCGACTCGGTGCTGGCGCTCACTTCGCGGATTGATCTGAGCCGCCGCGACACAACCGGATCGGCCGTCGATTTTCGTGTCAAATATTTCGGCGCCCTGATCTTCGTAATGCTCATCTATATGATGATCTTGGGCTACGGCCAGACCGTGATGCGGTCGGTTATCGACGAGAAGAACTCTCGCATCATGGAAGTCATGGTGTCGTCAGTCTCACCGTTCCAATTGATGGCGGGCAAACTGCTCGGACTTGGCGCCGCGGCTTTGACTCAGGTCGCTATCTGGATCGTGCTCGGTTTGGTTATGATCATGTTTAGTGGCGCGATGGCGTTCAATGTCGACCCGTCAATTATGCGCGTAGTAGCCAACCCGGTGATTGTTGTCTTCTTTGCGCTCTTTCTCATTTCCGGCTATCTCCTGTATTCCACAATTTTTGCGCTCCTCGGCTCGATCGTGAACAGCGAGAAGGAAGCCCAGAACTTCATGTTCCCGGTAGTGATCTGCCTAGTGCTTCCGATGATGGTTGGTATCTCTGTGGTTCAGGATCCCAATTCGGTGCTGGCGCTGACTCTTTCGATGATCCCGTTCTTTGCGCCCACGATGATGATGATGCGCATTGTCTTCATTGCCCCGACTACAACGGAGTACTCGCTCTTTTCTGGCGTTCTCGGTCAGGCCATACTCTCGTTTTTGCTGGTGGTTGGGATGATCGTCATCATGACCTGGTTGTGCGCGAAAATCTTCCGCATCGGCATACTTATGTACGGCAAGCGGCCGACTTTGCCCGAAATCATCAAATGGATCAGGTACCAATAGGAGTGCAATGAGGCGTTACCTGTATTCCATACTTATCGGAGGCGCGATAGTTGCCGTCGGCATGTGGATCGCCAACAGCGGTGGCCCGATCCTTGAGACCGCCGTTGCACAAGCGAGCCCAACCCCCAAAGAAGACCAGTACGAGCTCGACTTTCACAACGCCAAAACCAAAGGACTCAATGTCCGTCTCAAATCCGCGTTACTGGTAAATTTCGCCGATGGCTCGGTGCTCTACGCAAAAAACCCTGACGAGGTCCGTTCGATCGCTTCAATTTCCAAACTGATGACCGCAATGGTTGTTCTGGATCAGAAACCCGACTTGACTCAGATCGAGACGATAACTAAAGAAGACGCCAGCCGGTCATCTCGATCTCGCATGG
>JBGAWZ010000133.1:0-5529 GCA_044227335.1 Candidatus Zixiibacteriota bacterium
TACGAAGCGACCGAAACTGGAAACGGCAACCCGGTATTCGGCCCCACCAAAGCCAATGAATCGAAGTCATCGCCCATCGAATTGCATCCATCCACACAACCTGTCCAATTGCCAGGGAACTTACATCTCAAGGCGGTCAAGCAATCGGGCAAGCCAAACTTTGCGCCGATCGCCTCTCGGAGAACAATCACCGTCACTGATCCAATAAATTCCCGGTTCGGGAAAATCATTTCGCAGGCGGCGCAGGAGACGAATTTGAAGCCGTCGCTTATCCACTCGGTCATCAAAGCCGAGTCGGGCGGGGACCCATACGCGGTGTCCGGGGCCGGCGCCAAGGGGCTGATGCAACTGGCCGACTCGACCGCCCGCGACATGGGTGTGCGCCAGCCGTTTGACCCCAAAGCCAATGTGATGGGTGGCGCCAAGTATCTGCGCACCCTCATGGACAAATACAAAGGAAACCTGCGCTTGGCACTGGCGGCGTACAATGCCGGGCCTGGCACCGTAGAAAAACATGGCGGTGTGCCGCCTTTCAAAGAGACCCACGACTATATCCAGCGTGTCACAACCTATCTGCGCGACTCAACGGCCAGGGGGGACGGGCCGCTAAAGTGAGTGTGGGGATACGCCGATACAATCTGAGACAGGACGTTTCATTGAGTTATAGGATATGATTAACCAGTTGATCGACATCATCGGTCGCGAAGCGCGGCTGTTCGAGTCATTTCTGCAATTACTCGAACAGCAAAGAACAGCGCTGGTAGCCAGCGATTTGTCTGAACTCAATCGCATCACTCACCTACAGCAGACCGCACTGTCGCAGAGTTACGAGCTGGATTCCGAACGGAGTCGCATCGTAGCGGAGATCAAGGCGGAAAAGCGATTCGATGGCGACTTAACCATTTCGCGCATTATCTCCCTGGCAAATTCAGAACAGGCCAGCCGGCTGACCGAACTGCGCGAACTACTTCTGTCACTCAATGATCGCATTCTCGAAGTCCGCAATTCCAACGCCTTTCTAATAAACGAATCGCGCTCTCTTATTGCGCGCACGATGACCATGCTCTCGCGCAGTAAACAACCGGACAGTACCTACACTCGCGAAGCCGGCCGTGATGAGCGGTCGCAGGCTGTAGTGCTGGACAGGAGGATCTGATGCCGGGAATTTTTTCAGCCATAGAATCAGGCAAGCGTGCCCTACTGACCAATCAGGCGATCCTGCAGACTGTCGGACAGAATATTGCCAATGTCAATACCCCCGGATACCGACGTCAGCGCGTGAATATCGGCGCTACTGCGCCGGAATCCATCGCACAGGGAATGCTCGGCACTGGTATTCAAGTGGAGAGTATTCGGCAAGTCCGCGATTTGTTCCTGGGACAACAGGAACGCGACGCGACCAAGTCGCTCGGACAGTGGTCGTACAAAGAAAAAGCGCTTTCAGAAATAGAGTCGGTTTATAACGAACCACAGGACAATTCGATGTCCCAACTGCTGACCGAGTTTTGGGACTCATGGTCGGAACTGGCCACCAACTCCGACTCAATCTCGGGACGCAAAGCAGTAGTAGCTTCGGCGAGCCGTCTCGTTTCCGGATTCCAGCAGTTGTCCAAGAAGATGACTGATCTTCGCGACGCCGCCAATGGCGAAGTGACTTCGATGGTGTCCGATATCAACGAGATGACCGGAGAAATCGCCCGGATCAACCAACAGATTGCGCGAGCCGAACTTGACGGTACGAGCGCCAACGATTTGCGCGATGCTCGCGACCGGGTGATACAAGACTTGGCGCAACTGGTCGATGTCCGCACGATCGACAAACCAGACGGCAGCACATCGGTGTTGATGGGCGCGATGACATTAGTGGACGGCCCCCAGAACATGGAGATCGATTACAAGACTGAGAACAAGAATGGTGTGAATACTTCGCGAATCGTTTGGTCCGGAACCGACATGCAATTGACCAATCTTGGTGGCAAGCTGGCCGGCCTGACCGAAACGCGCGACAAAATTCTGCCGAAACAAATATCCGATATCGACGCGCTCGCGCGCACGATTATCGAGCAGGTCAACTCGCTTCATCGAGCCGGCTACGGTATGAACGGCACCACCAATGTGGCGTTTTTCGATACGACTGCGCTGACTGCGGCAACCATGCGCCTCAATTCTGAAGTCGAACTCGATCCAAGCAAAGTGGCCGCTTCGGCGAGTGCCACTGGCGATAACAATATGGCTCTCTCGATGTCGGAACTTCGGCTGGCGCGGGTGATGTCAAACGGCACAAGCACGATAAACGATTATTACGACGCCATGGTCGCCAATGCCGGCCTGCAGTCGAAAGAAGCGACTACTACCGCCGCAAATTATGAATTGTTGGTTCAACAGATAAACAATGCCCGCCAATCAGTCGAGGGAGTCAATCTCGACGAGGAGATGACCAACTTGGTCAAGTATCAGCACGCGTACGATGCTTCGGCGCGTGTCATCACCGCCATGGATCAGGCGCTCGATACGGTCATCAGCGGCATGGGGATTGTAGGACGTATTTAAGTAACAGCCGCCTGAGGGCGGCATAGGACACCAGGGAGGGTGCAGTGCTGATTTTAACACGGAAGTTGGGCGAGTCGATTGCCATAGGCGATCAGATTCGTATCTCCGTTCTTGGAATTCGGGGACGTCAGGTCCGGTTGGGCATCGATGCCCCCTCGGATGTGATCGTACACCGCGAGGAGATCTACCTGAAGATTCAGGCGGAGAATCGGAAAGCCTCCGGTTCGATCGCCGACGATCTGATGGGGATGGTGAAGATGATCAAAGGAAAGATCAGCGGTGATGATCCGCAAAAGCCGACGATTGAATACAAGGACGGCGACCCCCAGCGGCCGCAGTCGCGCCGGCCGAACAAGCCACACGGTCCCAATGGAGGGGAATAGGTGCGCGTAACGAACAGCATGATGGCGAACACGGTGGTGCTCAATACTCAACGGGCGCTCCGTCGTTTTTCCGATCTGCAGACGCAGATGTCGTCCAATCGGCGGATCAACAAGCCATCCGATGATCCGTCGGGCACGCTCCGCGATTTGGGGTATCGGACCGAAATCGCCAATATCGTGCAGTATCAGAAGAATATCAGCCGGGCGCAGTCGTGGGTGCAGACTTACGACAACATCACCGCCGACATGAAAGATGTCATGACGTCGGTCAAAGAAATCGCAATCGCCGCCTCGAACGGCGACTACGATGATAATGCCCGCGCCGGATCGGCGACAGAGATTCAGTCGGCGATCGATCATTTCCTGCAACTGGCAAATACGCAACTTGAAAACAGATATGTCTTGTCGGGGAACCGCACCCAGACGAAGCCGTTTGCCCGTTCCACCAACGGCTTTTCGTACGCAGGGGACACCGGCAAAATAGAATTCGAAGTTTCCGGTAAACTCCGTCAGTCGGTGAATCTGCCGGGAGAGAATCTGCTCTTGACCCAAGTAAATCTGATTGGCAAAGACAGCGATTTGAATAACGCTGTCCTGCCGACCACATTACTTGCCGATTTGCACAATGGCGACGGCATCACTGCGACCCCGCCGACAATAGTCATCAGCGATCAGAATCTCGGGCTAAACGTGACTGTTGACCTGACCGGCGCGGTAACCGTGGCCGATGTACTCTCGATGATCAACACGCAATTGACCGCAGGCGGAATCACTAACTTAACGGCTGGAATTGCCTCTACCGGCAATGCCATTGTCCTCGATGCGACACCCAACGGATTGATTACCGGCCTGACGTCGATAGCCAATCTGAACGATGGCAACGGTGTTGATCTTATTCCCGGAACGATTAGAGTGTCCAACGGCGTGGGAATCGATGTGGCGGTTGATTTAAGCGGCTCGACCACCGTAAACGACATCCTGAACAAATTCAACGCCGCCATGACCGGCGCCGGCGTCAATAATGTAACTATGTCGATTGACCCAAGCGGCACTGGATTCCGGATTACCGATACCAACGGCGTACCGCTTGGGCTAAGCATAAGCGACACTTCGGTGAATGAGCTGACCGCGGCCGATCTTGGAATAGTTGGCGCGGTGAGCCCAACTCTGGTCGGAAGCGCGCTATCACCAAAGGCGGCATTCGACGTTGCCGAAACAACCGGCAGTATCGCTCATGACCTGGGCATCTTTGGTTCATTCTCGGTCGATTTCATTGGAAGTGATCTTGATCCGACACTCAAAACAACTACTACCGTTGACTCATTGAAAAACGGACTGGGGAGTGGTTTCGGCCAAGTAGTGTTGACCCAGGGTGGAGCTAGTGTCACGATCGATCTAGGCGATCCAACCGTTGTGACAGTGCAAGACCTGTTGGACAAATTCAATAATAGTGGCCTTCGGATAACCGCCAGTTTGAATGACACCGGCCGAGGAATTCAGATTGTGAACAACGATACAACAAAGTCGTTCACGATCGAGGAATCCAGCAACGGCCGTACCGCCAAAGATATGGGCATCTACGGATCAAGCGATATGATGGGGACGCTGTTTGTTCTCACCAATGCTCTGCGGAAAGACGATCAGGAAGGGGCGGGCATGTTCCTTGGGCAGGTCGATAATGCCATTCAGCATCTGATCGACTCTCGGGCCGAAATCGGCACGCGGGGGAAACGTCTTGAAACACTCAGTTCACGGCTTGATTCGCAGAAGTTGACCTCGACTCAGCGGCTTTCGGAAATCGAAGACGCCGATCTGGCCGAGCTGGCCTCCGATCTGGCGGCCCACGAAGCAAGTTATCAGGCGGCGCTGATTTCAGCGGCGAAGATCATTCAACCGACATTGATGGACTTTTTGAAGTTATAGAAAGATTCGGGGAAGAAGTATGATTCTCTCAAGCTCACGCCTTGGACGTATCGAAGTTCCGGATGCCAAGGTTATCACAATGGCTCGGCCGATTCTGGGATTTGAACGGCTGACGGAATTTTGCCTGGTCGAAGTAGCCGCCATCGCGCCGTTCATGTGGCTCCACTCGATTGAGGATCCGGCGGTGGCTTTTCTGGTGGTCAATCCGCTGGTCTTCTACCCGAACTACCGAATCGAAATCAACTCGCAGGAGATCGCCGAGCTTGAGCCGGGTGCAGGGGAGATGATCGAGACCTATGTCATCGCGACCGTTCCCACTGACTACCGGAAAATGTCGATAAATCTGCAGGGCCCGATACTCATCAATCCGACCAATAAACTCGCCAAGCAGTTAGTATTGGTAAACTCCGAGTATCAGGTCAAACAATTTCTGATGCCGGCCGAGCCGACGCAGAAAACCGAACGTCAGCGCGAGCTGGTGGGCGCATAATATTGCCGCATAGCTCTTGTGTAGAGCTATCCCGGCAATGAGAAATAGGAAGTTCTCAATGTCCAAAACGACCGTTGCCTCGCCCGCTACCAAAACAAAAGTCACTCGGCCGGCCGAAAACCCAAATCAGCAAATTTCGTCGGCCCTTGAGGGGTCGGACTACCGACGCGGATACGAACTTCT
>JBGAWZ010000134.1:0-5516 GCA_044227335.1 Candidatus Zixiibacteriota bacterium
AGAAATTCGTGAAACCGCTGTGCCGACGAGGCCGAGAGGCCGTGTTCAATCTGGCAAACATCGGCCTCGGCCACCTTGCGGCTTACACCGAGATAGGTGACAAAGAAACGAACAAGATCGTCGTGCCTGTGCGCGACGTCGTTGGCGATTCTGCGGCCGGCGGCGGTAAGAGTAACCTCGCGACGAGTAGCATGCGAGACCAGACCGAGTTCAGTCAAACGCTGGATCGCGCGAGTGACAGTCGGCAAGCGGGTTCCCAGCTCGGCGGCAATATCCGTCACCCGCACCTGTTGACCCGATTGTTCCAGGCGAAAGATGACCTCGACATAATCCTGTTGGCTGGCGGTAAGCATTGATATACGAATTATCCTTGGGTAATTACCTGAGGGTAATTATCGGCAACCGTATGCCGGCTGTCAACCAGTATTTTGAACCATTTGGGAACCCCGTGTGTTATGTTCCGGCATGATTGGAACCTGGCTGGAGCAACATGTCGTATGGACCTATGTCCTGTTCAATCTCTTTGTGCTTGGCATGCTGGCACTGGATTTGGGGCTATTCCACAGACAGGACCACCGGGTCGGATTGCGGGAGTCGTTGGTTTGGACGGGAGTTTGGATCGCGCTAGCGGTTCTTTTTGCATTCGGGTTGTATTACTGGAAACTGGCGGCGTTCGGCGCTCCTGAGGCGTCCGAGGTCACCCTACAATTTGTCACCGGGTACTTAATCGAAAAATCGCTCTCTATCGACAATGTCTTTGTCTTCCTGCTTTTGTTGAACTACTTCAAGGTCCCCGACCAATTTCAGCACCGCGTTTTGTTCTGGGGAATCATCGGCGCATTGATATTCCGCGGCATTTTCATCGCAATCGGCGCGGTTCTGATTTCGAAATTTCACTGGATCATCTTCGTGTTCGGTGGGATCCTTGTCCTCACTGGCGTGAAAATGGCGCTGTCCAAGGACAAGGAGATTCATCCAGAACGAAATCCCCTGCTCCGCCTGTTTCGTAAATTCGTTCCGGTCACCGCTGACTATCACGGCCGCAACTTTTTCATCCGGCAGGCCGGCCGGTGGGCCGCCACTCCTCTCATGGTGGTGCTGGTGCTGGTCGAATCATCGGATATTATCTTCGCGGTCGACTCGATTCCTGCGATCTTTGCCGTTTCTCGCGACCCGTTCATTGTCTATACCGCTAATGTCTTCGCCATTTTGGGACTCCGTTCCCTCTTTTTTGCAATTGCGGGAGTCATGGGCCTTTTTCATCACCTGCACTACGGGTTGTCGGCAATACTCGTGTTTGTCGGAGTGAAAATGCTTATCTCTGACACTTTCAAGATACCGGTTGGTTGGTCGCTTGCGGTGATTGGCGGTATCCTGTTGCTTTCCGTCGCCGCTTCGAAAATCTGGCCCAAGAAGGTAGCCTAGCTTGCCGAGTTGCGATTGATTTCCGACACCACTCATTGACACCCGTCGGTCAGCAGTGATAGATTGAGTCTGTTATGGACAGTAATTCGATTCACCCTTGGCCAACCAATCGCGACGAGGCGTATGCGATTTTGCAGGAGACCGCCCGCCAAGTCAGTATCGACGCCAACACGCCCGAACCGAGCCTGATTGCAGGAGTTGAAACAGACTACGGTCAAAGCGGTGATATCTTGTACGGCGCGGCGGTGGTTGTTTCGTTTCCGGAATTTCAGGTGGTGGAGCGGGCGTTGTACTTTCACAAGCTGACTTTTCCTTATTATCCTAATCTTGTTTTTTTTCGGGAGGGTCCGGCGATGGTTGGCGCTTTGGCGAAACTCAAGACCAGACCCGATCTGCTCATGATCAGCGGCCATGGTCTCGCGCATCCCCAGGGGTGTGGCCCCGCAGGACATCTCGGTGTGATGTTCAACATTCCCGCTATCGGATGTGCACGCCGGTTATTGGCCGGGCAATTTCGCGAGCCGGACAACGCCAAGGGAAGCGCCGAGGCGATTGTACTAGGCGGACGCGCAGTGGGGGTGGCGTACCGAAGTAAAGACGGTGTCAAGCCGATCTTCATCTCCCCTGCTCATCTTTGCGACCTCGCTTTTGCTCGCAGAATCACCGTGCAGTGCCTTCGAGATTACCGGCTACCCGAGCCGCTTCGCATCGCTCATCTGGAGGCCAATAAGTACCGTCGAAGATCCGATGAGGCAGGCGGACAGAGAAGTCATTTTGCACATACGCGGAGTGAGGAGCACAACGATTGAAAAACGACAACGAGATTACACGATCAGCAGTCCTGCAATTGGCGAAGCAGGTCCACCCGCTACAAGTCAAGTGGCGAAGGCATTTTCATGCCTATCCGGAATTATCCACTCAGGAATTCGAAACAACTTCTTTCCTGAAAAAGCAACTTCGGTTACTCGGTGCGACCTTTCTCCCCCTCCGCATGCCGACCGGAGTGCTGGCGGAAATCCGCGGACACAAACCGGGACGAACAATTGCAATCAGGTCCGATATCGACGCCCTGCCTATATTGGAGAAATCAGGAGTCCCGTTTGCGTCGAAACACCCCGGCTGTATGCATGCCTGCGGCCACGATCTCCATATGGCGACCGTACTCGGCGCCGCGGCGATCTTGAGCAAGATGAAAGGCGGCTTTGCAGGTTCAGTGCGGCTGATCTTTCAACCGGCGGAGGAAATGCCGCCCGGGGGCGCTCGCCCGATGATCGCCAATGGCGCACTTAAGAATGTCGACATGATTCTGGGGCTCCATGTCGATCCAACGGTTCCGGTTGGGCAGATCGGTCTGCGCGACGGTGTCACGATGGCCTCGGTGTACGATTTTGATCTGCATATTGTCGGCATGGGTGGTCACGCGGCCCGACCACACACCGCGATTGATGCTATTGCCACTGCCGCCGAGGTGATCGACTCTATTCAGAAGATCGTGGCGCGGGAGATCGATCCGATCTCGCCAGTTGTAATTACGTTTGGAAAGATATCTGGCGGCACTGCCCGCAATGTCATCGCCGATCGGGTGATCTTGACAGGCACAGCGCGTACCCTTTCACCGGAGACTGCCCGTCGCGTACCGGCGCTGATCAAGCGAACCGCTACTGGTGTGTGCCGGGCGCGCGGGGCTCAAGCCGAATTGATTGAGATTGCGCGATATCCTGTACTGAAAAATCACCCGGCGGTTAACCGTCGATTCCAGCGCAACTGGGAACTGCTATTCGGCAGTCCAGTTCAAGAAACCGAACTTGTTTTGGGCGGCGAGGATTTTGCCTGCTATGTAGAGAAAGTTCCCGGTGCCATGTTCCGCCTGGGTGTCCGAAACCCGAAGATTGCCGCCGATAAACCGTGGCACTCCGACAAGTTCAAAGCCGACGAAGAATCACTTAAGTTCGGCGCGGCACTTTTGGCGATGACCGCACTATCGGCGCTTGACCGGTAGGAAACGCTCAGCGTTGTTAAGGGTATCACTCATATGAATGTCCCGCGTAGTTGGGTGGCTGTCTTTATCTTTTCAATTGTTGGTGTGTCTGCCGCCGCTTCTCCTCGCAAAGGTGAAATGGTAACCTGGGGGACATTTCAATTTGTCCGCTCGGTGGGGGCATCGCTAAGCCACGCCTATTTTGCCACCACCGACGGCGTTGTGCGGTACAATAAACTCGAGCAACGGTGGGAGGATCCGCTAACTGGCGCCGATGGACTGGGTCAGTCGCAGATTCGCCGGATATGGCCGTCGCGCTTTGATGATCGTCTCTATGCCGAGCTCGACCACGGATACGCCGAATACGATGTCTTTTTCGACCGGTGGTATCTGCGCAATGAAATACCGCCACTCGATACCTCGTATCGGATCATCGCCGCACCACTCGACCTGATACCGCCGGTCGGGTTCAATTATTTCACTAACGGAAGTATTGGCGATCAGGCGGGAAGGTCAGTTTCGATTTCGTCGGTCGCCGAAGATCAGACCGGCGATCTTTGGATCGGGACCTGGGGATTCGGCCCGGCGTTCACTCGGGGTGGCGCCAGGGACATTCAGTTTATTTCGTGCGGTCTGCTCAACAAGCGAGTCGACGCTATCCTGCCGGTCGATTCTGATCTCTATGTCGGTGGTGGTCTCCTGGCGGAGTCGCGGGCTGGTGTGACAATTATTCACCCCGGTGGCGCGGGCACCACCTACATAGAAGGCGGCGTGGTGCCGAGATTCGGGCCGGACGACATTTCTGCGTTGGCAATTGACAACGAGCGACTGTTTGTCGGGACACCGTATGGGCTAGTGGTACTCAGCCGCGACGGTTCACGGGTGATCCGAACGCTCGATCGCAAAGCAGGGCTCCCCGACGACTCGATCAGTTGCCTTCGGTTTGTTTCTGATTCTCTTTTCATCGGGACCTCTTCAGGGCTGTGTGTCTGGCGATCTGACACGATCTTTACCATTGCACCAAAGACGTTTGCCAAGAGCCGGATTTTCGACGTGCAACCACAAGGGGATAATCTCTGGATTGCGTCGGATTGGGGGGCGTTCCGCTTAAGTCGCACTACCGGCGAGTTGGCCCGCTATTCCGATCCGGGACAGTTTACTGCCGGGCGGGTGTATGATATTGCGGTTGCCGGGCCGTTTTTGTGGATGTCGGCCGATAACGGACTATTGAAAATCAATGTGAAAACGGCGCAGGTCGAGCCGATACGATTGAGTCTTTTGCCGGGAGTTGTCAGACCGGTCGTTGCCAACGGTCAAATTGCCGCCACTACAACCGACCACGGATTTGTGCTGGTTCACTATGATCGAGCTCAGCCGATAAGTCGTGAGTTTAACGTTACGGACGGTCTCCCATCTGACCGGATTCACGCCCTCTATCTTGACGGCGATTACATGTGGATCGGATCAGACGGCGGCCTTACCAGATTCTGGTGGAACAACCCCGACCGGGTGGACTGACATTTCGGTCCAAACCAGTTGAATCCGTCGGTACGATGTGGTAACATACCGATCAGAAGTTCGTGTATCTATTGTATGATGAAACTGCTTGATAATCTCTGGGCCAAGTTGTTCGCGCTCCTCATTGGGGTGCTGATCTGGTTTCATGTCGCGACCGAGAAGAGTTACACCTATGAAGTTCACCTGCCGATCACGCGGGTCGACTTGAAAGAGAATCTGACTTTGGCGCGACCGGTGAATGACACGATCATGGCAACGGTTACGGCCACCGGAAAACAACTCTTGCGTGAGAAGTGGGTGGAGCGGGGAGTTCGGCTCAGTGCGGTTTCATTGCCAGTCGGAGAACACCAGGTAACGCTTTCCCCGGCCAATGTCATTTTGGCTGAAAATGTTTCCGGCATTCGCATTCATGAAATCATAAGCCCGGTGTCCGTTGCGATAGACGTAGACAACCAGTTTGTCTCGCGAGTGAAAGTCGTGCCGGATATTTCAGCGACAGCCGATAACGGCTTTGCCGTGGCTCGGGATATTGTGGTCGAACCGGAAGAAGTCAATGTGGTGGGCGCGCGCGGGACAGTGAAAGAACTCAAATCAG
>JBGAWZ010000135.1:0-5515 GCA_044227335.1 Candidatus Zixiibacteriota bacterium
GTCCCCCCGCCACTGATTGTTGCGGTGAGAGTCGTACCGGTAATTCGGCTGTCGCCCACCCAATTCCAACGGTCCTTGACAAAATCGAAATCGCAGATTCCGGCGTGGTTGTTCATGGCGTTCGGCAGATCGAGTTTCAGCTGGATATCCAGCGGCTCGAGAGTCGGGAAATCCAGCGGCAGGATTTTGTAAACGTTGGTAAGCAGTCGATACTTCGAATTTGTGCGTAAAGGTAGTTTTTGCAGTTCGAGAAATCTTGGCCCCGGCAAATCCGTCTTATTGACGGTGAATTGAAAGAGAGAATCCATGGCGAGGATATCGCTTTGCGCATACCCAACTGCAAAAATCAGGCACTTTTCGACCTTATTCGGCAGTGTCACGGTTGTGGAATCCATGTAAGCGGCGATACTATCAATTCGGGCAAATTCGGGCCGAACCGGGATAAAGAAGTGGTAGGTTCGGCGATTGAAGAAACGCGGTGGCACAAAACTTCCCAGGTCGCGATCGTCACCGAATAATTTAACAGTTGCAAAACTGCCGTATGGACCGGTGACGTTTAGTGTAACCAAGAGGCCGTCGTCGATCACTTCGTGAGTCATTTCCACTTTCTTTGATCCCTGGGGCGATATTCCTGAGAATGGCTCACCGGTGATCCGGCTCCCTAAGCGAGAATGGAAGATCAGCCTGAGGGTCTTCCAAGCATTTACGCTTTGACTCAGATCGACGAAACGAGCGCCGGAGGTAAGGCTTTGGACTTTCAATTCTGGGGCCGGTTGCCACGCGCTCCCAGCATCGAATTCAACCGTCACGCTTTCTATGTCGCATGCCGCAAACGACGGTGTGGGAGTGAAGAAATATCTGGAACTGTCACCCCCTGTCTTGACCGTCGAGTCAGAGACGAAGAGCGGCGATGTCGATGTGAAGAAGGGGAATTCAAGAACGGACTGATTGCCATAGCTGTCGGTAGCGGTGATACGGCCGATGTGCTTTCCCGGAGACAGACTATCGATGTAGATAACACCATTCGTTCCATTCAAGCCACGGCTCCCGGGAGTCTGATTCGCGGGCAAGTGGTACAACCGGCGGACATTGCGATTCTTGTCTATTGCCTTCTGATGATCATATTCAAAATAGACCGACTTGCCTGAACTGAAGATAAGCGTGTCGAGATGCGATTGATAGTAAGGGAGGTTGTCGATTTCGAGCTTTAGTTGTACGATCGCCTGATCCATGCCGTCCGGGCGAGTCCGATCAGATCCGCTCACCAGCACACCTATCGACGAGTTGAAAAACGGTACCGAATCAACGGTGTACGAACCGGGTTTCTTCCCCTTTTGAACGCCGATAAACCAGGAGCGATTTCCGTTGGCGAACAAGGAATGGTCATCGATCTGTGCAAACCCCAGCTCGGTTAGCACCGGCCGCTCTTTGTCGGGGATCAAAAAACCGTGGGTGAGAGGATTGACCGGCTTTTCGTCCGTTATTCGCTTTTCAAAATGCAGGTGGGGAGCCGATGTCCCCGTCTCACCAGAATGGGCCACCAGTTCACCGGCTGTGACCTTGATCAATTCGGGGGACAAAACGGTGTCGATAAAGTATCGCTTGGCCGCGTATTGGGCATCTTTGAGGACCTTGTCGATTCTCGGCGCGTAGGCCGACAAGTGGCCAAACACGTAAATCGCATCGTCTTCGCCCTTGATATACAGCCCCTTGCCGTATCCGAAGTAACTGGTCTTTAGTCGATAGACCGAGCCGTTGACCGGAGAATAGACTGGAGCGCCGATCCGGCCCCCGGTGCGCAGATCGAGGCCGGCGTGAAAGCGACCATCGCGATAATCACCGAATCCATCCGAGAAGTCAATTTGTCCTTTTAATGGCCAATCGGCCCCTCTAACCTCAGCCGAGATCAAAAAGAGACTTACAACAACGGGGACAAACGATCTCGCTACAAATAACATGTCAATTCTCCAACAAGTTAAGGGACGCCATGGGCCAAAACTACCGATTTTTGGCGGTCGGCGGTACTCCAAATTTCGGGTCCGAGACCGACTGGGCATATTGCCTTTTGGGGCCGATATATTTATACTACAAAGCTGTGTTCGGGAGCCGCCCTCAAAGGCTGGAAATTTGTGGTTCCCCCTGATATTTGGATACAAGGAGTAGGATTTCATGTTCGAGACACTGCGTCGGATGATCTTTCCGATCATCATTATTGTGCTGGTCTTCTTCGTGGCAATGATCGTGTTGCAATGGGGGCTAGATATCACCGGCCGAGGCAACCAGATGGCCGGCGGCGGAGCCTATGCCGCCGAGATTAACGGCGAAAAGGTACCGCTGGAATACTACAACCAGATTTACAACAACCTGTATCAGAACCAGAGCCGACAAAGCACGGAAGAACTATCCGATGACCAAGTTGCGCAAATCAAACAGCAGGCGTGGAACGAGCTCTTGCAGGACCGTCTTCTGACACAGGAAGCGGCTAAGCACAATATCTCGGTTTCGGACAAGGATGTATTCGCTTACCTGGCGTCGGCCCCGCCGGACTATATCCGTAACATCGCGGACTTCCAGACCAACGGACAATTCGACTATCAAAAATATACGCAGGCGCTTGCCAACCCCAGTGCGGCGCCGTTTTGGAATCAAATCGAACCGGCGCTCCGGAGTGACCTGCTCAAGATGAAAATGCAGCAGATTGTCATTGAGGCGGCAACGGTCAGCGAGCAGGAGATTCGTCAGGCGCTCCTTGATTCGCACGAGACGATTCAAGTTGGCGTGGTGACTGTTTCCGCCATCCCATATATGAGCGCGGTGGCGACCCTTTCAGATGCCGAAATCAGCACCTACTTCGATGAACATAAGTCCAATTACGAGCAGGGTGAACGGGCGGCGCTTGACATAGTTACGATTTCCAAGGCCCCAACAGAAACGGACTGGGAGGCGTCGCGCCAGAAAGCACAGATCATATACGATTCAATCAAGGCAGGGCAGGACTTCGCCGAGATGGCCCAGCGGTATTCTGAAGACGAAGGGAATGCGGCGCAGGGCGGTGATCTGGGATGGTTTTCAAACGAGGCGATGGTTCCCGAGTTTGAGAAAGTAGCCTTTTCTGCAAACGAAGGCGACCTTGTTGCTCCGTTTCGTACCCAGTTCGGCTGGCATATCGTAAAGCACTTTGGGTATCGCACCGACGACGAGACTGCCACGAATGGCAAAGACAAAAAGAAGGTAAGAAAGGCGCATGTGGCGCACATCCTGGTGAAGACTCATCTGTCTCAGGAAGAGCGCGATTTGAGCTACCAGAAACTATCAGCGATGGCCGAGAAGGCGAAAGAGACCGACTTCCAGTCGGCGGCCAAAGAGCAAGCGCTAACTCCGCAGACCACGACGCCATTTCTAAAGGGGTACAATATTCAGACACTCGGAAATTCGCCGGCGGCCAATGCCTTTGCCTTCGCCAATGAAGTTGGCGCCATTTCGAGTGTGATGGAGACGCCGACTATGTTCTTTCTGGCGCGCGTCGCCCAGCGTATTCCGGCAGGAGTGCCGCCGCTTGCTGATGTCAAAGCGAGGGTCGCAAATGATCTGACCCGCGAACGGGCGCGCCAGATGGCCATGGATACCGCCACAGCGATATCGACCGAGATTCGGAGCGGGGCCGCTCCGGAAGCGGCCGCCGGACGACACAAACTCACGTATGAGATATTCCCTCCGTTTACCCGAAGTTCAGGGATGTCGGGTATGATCGGACCAGATCCAAACGCGGTCGGCGCCGCATTCTCGCTTACTACTCCGGGGCAGGTCTCCGGTGCGGTCGAATTTGCCAGCGGTGCAGTGGTGATGATCCTCATCGAACGGAAGGCGCCCAATCTCGATCAGTTTAATCAGAAGCGGGACTCAGTAAAACAAGCTGTCTTGTACGGCAAGCAATCCGACTTGTACACGAAGTGGTTTGATCAATTGATCAAGAACTCGAAGATAGAGAACTTCGTTGAACAAATGGAGCGCACTGAGGCTCAACCGCAGTAATACACAGTCATCAAATGCTTTCGAAAATCGCCTGCCGTTTCGAACGCGCGGGCGATTTTTTTTGTGGCAAGCGCTGAACAAGAATCGGACGGAATGTTATCGCCGAGTAGACTTTGACGACTGTCGCATCTTTCGCCGGAAGTCCCGAAGTTCGGTCAGATCGAGGGTAACTGCCAACAGCCGCTTTTGTTGTTCTGCGGCGATCTCTACCCGGTTCTCTATCCCCCAAGGAGCGGCAACAAGTGATCGGCCCTGAAGGGGATGTCCGAATATTTCACCAACCCCACAAGTTTTGATCACAAATGATCCCGAGGCCCGTGCCCCGGATGCGAAATATTCTTCATCGCGGCGGTGCTTCTGTGCAGGCGGGTCATCGGGCCTGAATGGCGAAGTGGTAGGAATGAAAATCAGGTCGCACTCATGGCCGCCCAATTCGGTGTAACGCTCCGGGAAAAAGACGTCACCGCAAATGAGAATCCCGACCCGGGCGTCTTCGTGGTCGAAAATGAAGTGCCGAGTCCCGGGTGATATCCCGCGCTCCCGCTCACGCGCTACCGGGTGTTGTTTTCGGTATTTGCCGATCAGCAGTCCCCGGTCAAAGATGTGAGCGGTGTTGAACAGCTTGTCGCCGGCCGGCTCGACCACCGTGCCTGCAATCAAACAGCACCCAAACTCTGCTGATAGTTGCTGGAGATAATCAAGATAATCGTGAACGCGCAGGGCGGCCCGAGCATAGTCAGTCACGGTGTGATCAAGGAGGTAGTACTCGGGCAGGCAAACAAAGTCGGGTTGTTGCTTGAAAATATGAATCTTCTCATCGAGGGTCAGGGGCTGACCCAGACGGGCCTGCACGGCGACAATCTTAACGAGCATGCGCGACCATCTGTTGCGTGATCATACCTTTCTTATACGTCGCCTCCGGCCAAATTGTACGCAACAAAGTGATCAACAGTTGGTATAGTTCGGGCCCTCCCCCCCTTGCGGCACAACCCAGCGAATGACCTGATACGGATCGGCGATATCGCAAGTCTTGCAGTGCACACAGTTCGAGGGGGTAAGTTCAAGCTTTTGCTTGCCCGGACGACTCGCGTCGTCAACCATGTTGTATACACTGGCAGGACAGAAATGCTGGCAGGGATTGCCGTATTCTTCGGTGCACCGGGTGTTACAGATATTGTAATCGGCAATGACCAGGTGTGAGGGCTGGTGTTCCTCGTGCATGGTACCGGATTTGTAGACATCGGAGACTTTATCGAACGTGTAGGCGTTGTCGAACCGAATATCGATTTTCCGGGGTTCATGACCGAACTTCTTACGAAACAATTCCTTGGTCAGCATGTAGGCATGGTCAGGTTTGTGTTCGCGCCGATCAAATAGGCCGCGACCACCAGATAGAAATTGCATACCGGCATGGAAAATACCCGCATACAGTCCGCCTTCAAAGGCCGAATGGAAATTCCTGACTGAATAGAGTTCCTCTCCC